>CAUWNO010000172.1:0-4406 GCA_963559965.1 uncultured Lachnospiraceae bacterium
GCCATCTGGTAACTATTGTAAAATCAGACGGAAAAGCTTTTCTGGAGGCCGTTCTCGGTCAGAGAAGGGCATAAGAGACAGAATAGGAGAATCAGTATGAGTAAACCGATTGTAGCCATTGTAGGGAGACCGAACGTAGGAAAATCTACCCTGTTCAATGCGCTTGCCGGAGAGAATATTTCGATTGTTAAAGACACGCCGGGCGTTACGCGCGACAGAATTTATGCAGACGTAACGTGGCTTGATCACGCTTTCACCCTGATTGATACGGGAGGAATCGAGCCGGAGAGCAGTGATATCATCCTTTCTCAGATGAGAGAGCAGGCGCAGATAGCCATTGACACGGCGGATGTTATTATTTTTCTGACAGATGTGCGCCAGGGACTTGTGGACTCGGACTCCAAGGTGGCAGATATGTTGCGCCGCTCAAGAAAGCCGGTAGTTCTGGCTGTGAACAAGGTAGACAGCTTCCGGAAGTTTATGCCGGACGTCTATGAGTTTTACAATCTGGGAATCGGCGATCCGGTTCCGGTATCGGCAGCTTCCCGCCTGGGAATCGGCGATATGCTGGATGAGGTAGTGCGTCATTTTCCGGAGCAGGACAGCGAGGAGGAGGAAGACGACCGTCCCCGTATCGCCATAGTCGGAAAGCCTAATGTGGGAAAATCTTCGATTATCAACAAGCTGATAGGCGAGAACCGGGTGATCGTGTCTGATATTGCAGGCACGACGCGGGATGCTATCGACACAGAGGTTCACAGAGACGGCAGAGATTATATCTTTATCGATACGGCAGGTCTTCGCCGCAAAAACAAGATTAAAGAAGAGCTGGAAAGATACAGCATTATCCGCACTGTGACGGCAGTGGAGAGAGCGGACGTGGTCATTATGGTCATAGACGCTGTGGAAGGTGTGACAGAGCAGGATGCGAAGATAGCAGGTATTGCCCATGAAAGAGGAAAGGGCATTATTATTGCGGTAAATAAATGGGACGCTATCGAGAAAAATGACAAGACTGTTTATGAATATACCAATAAGATAAGGAATACGCTTTCCTATATGCCGTACGCCGAGATTACCTTTATTTCAGCCGTGACAGGACAGAGACTTCCGAAGCTCTTCGAGCTGATAGATATGGTGATTCAGAACCAGAATATGAGAGTTGCTACAGGCGTTCTGAACGAGATTATGACAGAAGCTGTAGCGCTGCAGCAGCCGCCGTCAGACAAGGGAAAGCGCCTGAAGCTTTTCTATATTACACAGGTGGCGGTAAAGCCTCCGACCTTTGTGATTTTTGTCAACGACAAAGAGCTGATGCATTTTTCCTACACGCGCTATCTTGAAAATAAGATTCGGGAGGCGTTTGGATTCCGGGGAACGGCGCTTCGCTTCCTGATTCGTGAAAGGAAGGGTGAGTAGCGTGATTCGTCTTATTTGCGTGGCGATTGGTTATGTGTTCGGGCTGTTTCAGACGAGCTATCTCTATGGAAAGATGAAGGGAATGGACATCCGGGAGCACGGCAGCGGAAACGCAGGAGCGACGAACGCTCTGCGGACGCTGGGAATGAAAGCAGGAGCTGTGACGTTTGCCGGAGACTGTCTGAAATGTATTTTGGCGGTCGTTCTCGTCCGTCTGCTCTTTGCAGGAAGCTTTCCGGGAGAAAACGGAGGCGTGCTTTTGGGAATGTACGCGGCTATGGGCGTTATTCTCGGACATAATTTCCCGTTTTATCTTAAGTTTCACGGAGGAAAGGGAATTTCGGCTACAGCAGGTCTTTTTCTTTCCCTTGATCCGATCCTGACGCTTGTGGCGCTGGTTCTTTTTGCAGGTTCGGTTGCTGTTACGCGTTATGTTTCCCTCGGTTCGATCCTCGTTAGCATCTGGCTTCCGATTGGCGTTGCAATATACGGGACGCTTGGAAAATGGGGACTTTCCCGGGGACATCTCTATGAACTTTATGCAATCTGCATTTTTCTTTGTATGATGGCGCTTTACAGACACCGAAAGAATATCCGGGGTCTTATGAACGGGACAGAGAGAAAGATTGGAAGCAAGGCAGAGTAAAAAATACAGTATCAGGAAGAATAAATGACAGAAGGAGAGAAAAAGTTATGGCAAAAGTAGGCGTTTTGGGAGCGGGAAGCTGGGGAACGGCTTTGGCGCTTCTGCTTTACAAAAACGGACATGAGGTGACAGTCTGGTCGATTTCTGCGGAAGAAGTGGAAATGCTGAACAGAGAACATGAACATAAGGATAAGCTTCCGGGCGTAAAGCTTCCGGAGGATATGCGGATCACGACGGATCTGGAAGGAGCGATTCGGGGCGCGGAGCTTCTTGTTCTTGCAGTACCTTCTCCGTTTACCCGGAGCACGGCAAAGATGATGGCTCCTTTTGTGGAGAAGGATCAGCTTATTGTAAACGTTGCAAAAGGAATTGAAGAAAGCACGCTGATGACTCTGACAGATATTATTGAGGAAGAAATCCCTGTCTGCCGCGTGGCAGTTCTTTCGGGACCGAGCCATGCGGAGGAGGTAGGACGTGGTCTTCCTACGACGGTCGTTGCAGGCGCACGCGATCAGAAGACGGCAGAGTTTATTCAGAATGTGTTTATGAATCAGGTATTCCGCGTTTACACAAGTCCGGATATGCTGGGAATCGAACTTGGCGGAGCTTTGAAAAACGTGATTGCCCTTGCTGCCGGAATTGCAGACGGACTTGGTTACGGAGATAATACCAAGGCGGCTCTTATCACGAGAGGAATTGCCGAAATGAGCCGTATCGGAGCGGCTATGGGAGGACGCCAGGAGACCTTTAACGGTCTTTCAGGAATCGGTGATCTGATTGTGACCTGCGCGTCAGTACACAGCCGCAACAGGAAAGCGGGCTATCTGATGGGACAGGGCAAGACAATGAAAGAGGCGATGGACGAGGTTAAGATGGTCGTAGAGGGCGTATACTCCGCGAAGGCAGCTGTCGGTCTCGCCAGAAAGTATGGAGTCGAGATTCCGATTATCGAGCAGGTAAATAAGGTTCTGTTTGAAGATAAACCGGCGGCAGAGGCTGTAAACGAACTGATGCTGCGGGATAAGAAGATTGAGAATCCGCTTCTTCCCTGGGAATAAGACGGAAAAGGGGAAAGGAGAGATGTGATGCGCTGCTTTAACTGTCATAAAAATTTTGACTATGAAAAGTATTATGGTATCTGTCCGAAATGCGGAAGCTTCAATAAAAAAGAAGGACAGCAGGAATACGAAAGCGGGAACGGGGACATTTCAGGTTATTCGGAGCCGGAGTTCCGGGAGGAGACTTCGGAGTACGAAGAGCCGCACTTAAATGAGAGCAACACAGAATACAGAGCCACGGAGACGGCAGCCAATCCCTATGTGTTTGCACAGGAACGGAAAGGGAAGGCAAAGGGAACAGGAATTTTCATCGCAGGAATCCTTGTATTCATTCTCGGTATTGCCTCCATAATCGGTTCCATTATCACAGGGGCGCTTCGGGCAGAACCGACGCCGGAGCCTGAACTCAGCGTAAGAAATGAAGAGCATATGCCGGGAGAAAGCTTTTCTTTTCAGCAGAGCATGTCCCTGCAGGTGCTTGAGTGCGTGGAGCTTGCAAATAAGGAGACGCTTCCTCTTCTCAGAGAAGGTTGGACGCTTGTTGCCGTACATATAGCCGGGGAATCAGACGGAATGTATGAAGATTATAACTCTGTTCATGCTCCGTATTTGGAGGCGGACGGAGAATTTTACGAAGCTCTGCCGAGCTATAATTTTGAGCCGTACGGACAGATACTGGGAGCCTATCCGGTTTTAAATGAATATTCCCTGCAGAATGACAGCTCCTGCGATGGCTGGTACGCTTTTGTCGTAGAGGAAGACGTACAGGAGGCGCGTATCTGGTTCTATGCTTACGACTGGACGGAGTGGGACGGAGGCAACAGCCTCGGAAGGCATTATGTGGAAATGCCGATTCTCAGGAAGGGAGGCGAAGCAGATGCGGAATAAGATTCTGACTGTTTTCGGATGTATTTTTCTTGCATTCGGCGGTTTTTTCCTTGCTGTCAGCAGCGTGCTCTGGATTGCCGCATTTTCTTCGGACAGTCAGCAGGATACTTTCGGAAACGAATATTATGTGCTTTCAGTGAAGGATACGGAGCGTCTTGGAACTGTCTATAAGGACAGTATGGCGGAGAATGGGTACAGCTATTATGAAATCACCTTTGAAGTAAGCAATCAGGGCGACGTGGACGGTTATGCTTCGATGCCGTCGATTCATTTTCAGGGAGAGGAATACGACGACGTCTTTGAGTACTGGGAGGAAACAGAGGAGACGGAACCGGCAGAAGATGAGCTGTTTGCCGGATATTATGAGACCTGCCTTCCTCCGGGACAGTCCTGTA
>CAUWNO010000173.1:0-4368 GCA_963559965.1 uncultured Lachnospiraceae bacterium
GAAATGATGGGACAGGTGGAAGAAGCCTGCGCCCGTTTTCATATTCAGGTTATGGGCGGACATACGGAAGTGACGAAAGCTGTCACACAGCCTGTAATCAGTGTTACGGGAGTAGGAAAGGTACAGGAGGGAGCGCTTGTATCGACGTCCGGGGCAAAGCCGGGACAGGATATTCTTGTGACGAAATGGATAGGAGTAGAAGGGACTTCCATCATAGCAAAAGAAAAGAAGGAAGAGCTGCTGAAGCGTTTTCCGGAGTCCTTTGTAGAGACTGCGGCAGGCTTTGATCAGTACCTGTCGGTTCTTCCAGAATCAAGAATTGCGGCGGAGCACGGAGTCAGCGCAATGCACGACGTCACGGAGGGCGGTATTTACGGAGCGCTCTGGGAAGTGGCGGAAGCTTCGGGAATCGGTCTGGAGATTGATCTGAAAGCGATTCCGGTAAGACAGGAGACGATAGAGATTTGCGAATATTTTGAGCTGAATCCCTATTATCTTATATCCAGCGGATGTATGCTGATGGCGGCAGACAGAGGGCACGATCTGGTGCGAAAGCTTAAAGAGGCGGGAATTCCTGCCGTTGTGATTGGAAAAGCTGTTCCGGGAAAGGCGCGCCGGATACGAAACGGCGGAGAAGAGAGTTTTCTGGAACGGCCGAAGACGGATGAACTGTACAAGATATATCAGCCGATGGGAGGGCAGAAATCATGAGAGAGAAGATACTGACATTTATCGAAAAGAACAGCAGAGTGGATCTGAAGGATCTGGCGGTAATGCTTGGAGTCGAGGAAGCCGCTGTCGCAAATGAGATTGCGGATATGGAAAAGGAAGGTATCATCTGCGGCTACCATACGCTGATTGACTGGGATAAGACCAGCGAGGAGAAGCTGACAGCCATCGTGGAGGTAAAGGTTACTCCGCAGAGAGGTTTCGGTTTCGACAAGGTGGCAGAGCGCATTTACAATTATGCAGAGGTGGACAGCGTCTATCTGATATCAGGCGGTTTTGACTTTATGGTCATGATCGAAGGAAAGACAATGCGCGACGTGGCGCAGTTTGTTTCCGACAAGCTTTCTCCGCTCGATTCCGTACTGAGCACTGCCACACATTTCATATTGAAAAAATACAAGGATCATGGTTCCATTATGGTGCATGACAAAAAAGATGAAAGGATGCTGGTGACGCCGTGAGAAATCCCTTATCAGATAAGATTGTTTCCATAGCTCCCTCAGGCATCCGTAAATTCTTTGATATTGTAAGCGAGATGCCCGACGCGATCTCTCTTGGAGTCGGGGAGCCTGATTTTGATACGCCTTGGCATATCAGGGACGAGGGGATCTATTCCCTGGAACGCGGGCGTACCTTTTATACCTCGAATGCAGGTCTTAAGGAGCTGCGCGAGGAGATTGTCCGGTATCTGGAACGAAAGATACATACCTCCTATGATCCGATGCATGAGGTGCTGATCACCGTAGGAGGAAGCGAAGGAATCGACATGGCGTTCCGTGCCATGTTAAATCCGGGAGACGAGGTGCTGATTCCGCAGCCAAGCTATGTCTCCTATGGTCCCTGCGCGGTTCTGGCGGACGGTGTACCCGTCACCATTGAGCTGAAGGAAGAAAATGAGTTTCGCCTGACAAAGGCAGAACTTCTGGATGCGATTACCGATAAGACAAAGATTCTTGTGCTTCCGTTCCCGAACAATCCTACGGGGGCGATTATGGAGAAGAAGGATCTGGAAGCAATCGCAGAGGTTGTGATTGAAAAAGATATTTACGTCCTTTCGGATGAGATTTATTCGGAGCTGAGCTTTAAGGGCGATCATGTCTCGATTGCCAGCCTTCCGGGAATGAAGGAACGTACGATTCTCATTAACGGATTTTCCAAGGCATACGCGATGACAGGCTGGAGACTGGGCTATGCCTGCGGACCGGCGGCAATCGTTGAGCAGATGACGAAGATTCATCAGTATGCGATTATGTGTGCGCCGACGAACAGTCAGTATGCTGCGGTAGAGGCGCTCAGAAACGGCGACGAGGACGTCGCTATGATGAGAGAGTCCTATGATCAGAGAAGACGTTATCTTATCCATGCTCTTCGCGGAATGGGGCTGAAGTGTTTTGAGCCTTTTGGTGCATTCTATATCTTCCCAAGCATTCAGGAATTCGGCATGACGTCGGAAGAGTTTGCGACCCGTTTCCTGGAAGAAGAAAAGGTGGCTGTTATTCCGGGAACTGCATTCGGAGACTGCGGGGAAGGCTTCCTCCGTATTTCCTACGCGTATTCTCTGGAAGATCTGAAGGAGGCGCTCGGACGCCTGGACCGTTTTGTGAACAGACTTCGGGAAAATAAGGACAAGGATACGAAATAATGGCGTTTCATATAGTGCTTTTAGAGCCGGAGATTCCGGCAAATACAGGAAATATCGGAAGAACCTGCGTGGCGACAGGAGCGCATCTGCACCTGATAGAGCCGCTGGGCTTCCGGCTGAATGAAAAAGAACTGAAGCGTGCCGGTATGGATTACTGGCATCAGCTTCATGTGACGACGTATACGGACTATGCGGACTTTCTGAGGAAAAATCCCGGAGCGTCCCCATATATGGCTACGACAAAGGCGGAGAAGATCTATACGGAGGCGAAGTTTGAACCGGACTGTTATCTGATGTTCGGAAAAGAGAGCGCGGGGATTCCGGAAGAGATTCTTCTGGAAAATCAGGAGAGGGCGATTCGGATTCCGATGCTGGGCGATACCCGCTCTCTGAATCTGTCGAATGCGGCGGCAATCGTGCTGTACGAGGCTCTGCGCCAGAACGGCTTCCCGAATATGAGGCTGGAAGGGCAGCTGACAAAATACAACTGGAAGTAAGACGCGGGTGAAGAAATGAAAAAGAAGAAAATCTCCAAAATGTACTATCAGATTCTGGCGCTGTCCCTTGCTTTTGCGATGGGCATTGTTTCCTATGCGGCGCCTACGCAGCAGGATGTACAGGATATTCAGGATGAGATCGACAGCCAGCAGGAGGAGATTGACAAGACGCAGGACGAGATCGATAAGACGCAGGATAAAAAGGATAAACTGCAGCAGGCAAAAGCCAATATGGAAAGCTATCTGAAAGACCTGAACAGACAGTATGCGTCGCTGGGTGATGAAATATCTGCTTTGAATACGCAAATATCAGATAAGCAGAAAGAGATTGAAGAGACGCAGGCGGCTCTTGAAGAGGCGAAGGCGGTAGAAGAGAAGCAGTACGCCGATATGAAAGCGCGGATACAGTATATGTATGAGAATCCGCAGAGTTCTTTTCTGGAAATCCTTGCAGAAGAGGGAAGTTTCGCCCAGGCGCTGAACCGGGCAACCTATGCGGCAAGCATTACGGAGTATGACAGGAAAATGATGGAGGCGTATGTGGCACAGAAGGAATCCATCGCCGATAAGGAAGCGGAGCTTCAGGGAGAAAAAGAGGCGCTTGACGAACTTCATGCTTCTGTGACGAAGAAGCAGGGCGAGGTGTCGGCACTGGCAAACAGCACATCTGGAAAAATTAATCAGCATGTAAATGAGATTGCGCAGGCGCAGGCAGAGCTGGACGGAAAAAATAATACGCTGGAAAATCAAAAAGCAGTTCTTGATTCTCTGATTGCAGAAAAGAAAAAGATAGAGGCACAGATTGAAGCATCTAAGGCAGAAGAGATTATGGGATCTCTTGGTGATGTGACGGGTGTGCGTACGACAGAGCTGGAATACGTTCAGTACGGAGCTTACAGCGCCAGTGAAGAAGAAGTGACGGCGCTTGCTGTTCTGATTTACTGCGAGGCGGGAAATCAGGGCGACGAAGGACGTCTGGCAGTTGGCGCGGTCGTAATGAACCGTATCCGCGATCCGCGGTTTGCGCAGGGAGATATTATGAGCGTTATCCGTGCGCCGCGGCAGTTCTCTCCCGTTACGTCGGGGCGCTTTGATCTGATACTGGAGCAGGGACTCGATTCTGTTCCTGAATCATGTTATACGGCGGCGCGAAGAGCGATTGCAGGAGAATCAAACGTGGGGAACCGGGTTTTCTTCCGCACTTACGCGAATTATCCCGCTCTGAGCGGACTTGTGATCGGAGCGCATATTTTTTCCTACACATGGAATTTTGCCGCGTAGAGGAGAAACAGGCGCATGATGGCGGATGAACTGGGACAGGAATATGCCGATCAAGCGCAGAATTGAAAAAGTAAGAAAAAATGAAAAAACATCTTGACAAATGCTTTGGGATTGTGTAGAATTATCAATGTTGCAGCGCATAAGAGATACATATGCCAAAGCAATTTGCCCAGATAGCTCAGTTGGTAGAGCAGAGGACTGAAAATCCTCGTGTCGCTG
>CAUWNO010000174.1:0-4276 GCA_963559965.1 uncultured Lachnospiraceae bacterium
GTGGGTTATGTAATGCGCGGTGGTCGTGAAATGGATAACCATTTTGAAGTTATGTGGGATTTGTTCCGTTCTATTCCATCTATTGAAACCGAGGGAGTCAGTGTATTGGACGAATATTACTGGCTCAATAAAGAGGATCCCAATTATTCTCTTTGCCGCGCTACGGTTAATCGGGGACAGGATGCGCATACAGATAAGAAGTTTGCTGTTTCAGATAAGGCACAAATGGAGATCATGAGGCTGTTTTTTACTCCAGATGAAGAATTGTATGATAAACGTATTGATGAATATTTTGACAATGAGGTATTTGATTCTAATTTCTGGCTTTACTGGCGGACGATGTTTGCATTTGAAAACTGGCACAGTGCACTGGAAATGAAGCGTTATATTAAGCGATATATTCACCATATTGGAGGACTTCCGGATTTCACTGCTTTACGTTTTACAAAATATAATCAGTATGAAAGTATGATTCTTCCGATGGTAAAATATCTGGAAAATGCTGGTGTCGTATTTCATTACAGTACAAAGGTTGTAAATGTTGAGTTTGATGTTACCCCCGATAGAAAGCAGGCTACACGTATTGAACTTGAGGTGGAAGACGAAGCACGTTTTGTAGATCTCACAGAGAATGATCTTGTGTTCATCACAAACGGAGGATGTGTGGAAAATTCTGCAATAGGATCTCAGAATACGCCGGCTCCTTATAATCCGGAAATTAAGCCGGGAGGCGGATGGGATATGTGGAGACGTATTGCGGCCCAGAGCCCTGACTTTGGAAATCCCGATAAATTCTGTTATGACAGTGAACTGTGCAATTGGATGAGTGCTACTGTGGAGACACTGGATCAAAGGATTATTCCGTATATCACGAATATATGTAAAAGAAATCCGTTTACAGGTAAAGTAGTTACTGGCGGTATTGTATCTGTAAAAGATTCAAGTTGGCTTTTGAGCTGGACGATTAACCGTCAGCCGCAGTTCCGGACTCAGACAAAAGATCATTGTCTCATTTGGATATATGCACTTTTTAATGACAGACCAGGTGATTTTGTAAAAAAACCAATGAGAAATTGTACAGGGAAAGAAATCTGCATGGAGTGGCTGTATCATCTTGGTGTGCCGGAAAACGAGATCGAAGAACTGGCTGATAACAGTGCAAATACAGTTCCGGTAATGATGCCCTATATTGATGCTTTTTTCATGCCTCGTAATGATACGGACCGTCCCAAAGTTGTGCCTGATGGAGCTGCAAATTTTGCATTTATTGGTCAGTTTGCCGAGACTGCAAGAGATACTATTTTTACAACAGAGTATTCCATGCGTACTGGCATGGAAGCTGTTTATACCTTGCTTAATGTAGACCGTGGAGTTCCGGAGGTTTGGGGAAGCACATATGATGTGAGGGATCTTTTAAATGCGGCTGTTAAATTGCGTGATGGAGAATCGTTGACTCAAATGAAGCTGGGATTTAAAGAGAAGATAGCTATCGGAAAGGCGCTCGATGTTATTAAAAATACAGATGTTGAGAAACTTCTGAAAGAATATCATGTTATTTAAGTTTGAAAAATGAAATAATTAGTTTCTTTTCGATAATAAGCACATAAGAATATAAAATTATAGGGGAACTTTACTATGAATGCATCAAATACTTTAAAGAAACTGGGAATTGAGCATACATTCGATTATATCTATAAGGATCCGGATAAGAACATGGTGAAGATGATGGACTGGGCAGATAAATTTGCTGATGGAGAATTTGTTTCTCAGAGAAAAATAATCCGAGATGCATCTACAAATCCGGAACATCCTTATTATAACTATATTCGCCGTCTTTTTAAGGAAGTAGATCCCAATGTGACAAAAACACTTGCCGTGAATCTGTTTATAAATGCCAGTCTGGTTGGCTGGAAGAAGGAAGAAGAACTGAGAAAAAGATATAACTGTAATATTCCATGGACTATCCTTCTGGATCCTACATCTGCCTGTAATTTACATTGTACGGGTTGCTGGGCGGCGGAATATGGACATAAATTAAACCTTACTTATGATGAGATTGATAATATTATCTGCCAGGGAAAAGAATTAGGAGTTTATTTTTACATTTACACGGGAGGAGAACCGCTGGTTCGTAAAAAAGACCTGATCCGAATTTGTGAAAAACATTCAGATTGTGTATTCCTTTGCTTTACAAATGCCACGTTGATTGACGAGGAATTTACGGATGAAATGCTCCAGGTAGGTAACTTTGTACCAGCTATTTCTCTGGAAGGGTTTGAAGAGGCGACTGATGGACGGCGTGGAACAGGTGTATATCAGAAGGTACATAAGGCCATGGAACTTCTCAGAAGAAAGAAACTGATTTATGGAATCTCCTGCTGTTATACCAGAGCTAATTATGATTCCGTTATATCAGAGGAATTTTATGATACGTTAATTGAAATGGGAGCCTATTTTGTATGGTATTTTCATTATATGCCGGTAGGGAATGATGCGGTTCCGGAATTACTGCCTACACCGCAGCAGCGTAGAGGGGTTTATGAAAAAATTCGTCATTATCGTGCTACAAAGCCATTATTTGCACTGGATTTTCAGAATGATGCAGAATATGTTGGCGGATGTATCGCCGGTGGTCGCCGATATTTGCATATTAATGCTGATGGTGATATCGACCCTTGCGTATTTATCCATT
This sequence comes from uncultured Lachnospiraceae bacterium, assembly GCA_963559965.1. GTDB lineage: Bacteria > Bacillota > Clostridia > Lachnospirales > Lachnospiraceae > Laedolimicola. Next base: position 2,693 of record CAUWNO010000174.1, read on the forward strand.
ATTCAGATTCTAATATTCGGGAAAAGACACTTCTCGAAGCGTTGCAGTCTCCGATGATGATGGCATATCATGATAATCAGCCATTTAATGAAAATATGCTTCGTCCGTGTCCTATGTTGGAAAATCCCGATATGCTCCGTGAAATGGTTGAAAAATCAGGAGCTTATTCAACAGATCTTCAATCTCCGGAAACGGCAGACCATCTTTGTGCAAAATGTGATCAGTATGCGAAGAGTTGGAAGCCAGTTGCAGATGAACTCTGGAAAGAAAATCAGAAGGATTATTAATGCTGGATTTTAGATTGCTCAAAGAAATTGAAGTAAAGCGAAAGAGACAGTTACACTAGGGATGATAGGTTACCCCCATATAGAACCATGAAATATAAAAGTTCTATATGGGGGTAAAAACTGGTCGGTGTATTGGGGGAGTTATCATGATAATCTTCTGGATTTAGCTGATAGACCCAACGATAGCTATCTTCTCTGAAAAAATAGGAATAAATTTCTGCAACAGCTTCAGGACCGAAAAGAGTTTCTGTGGAGTTAGAAATACGGATTTCAAAATTTCAGAGAGGAGCAAAGACGTTTTCCTGAATGGAAGAAAGACAATCTATATAAAAAGAAGATTAAACTTGTGAATAACAGAAAGTTAAAGTGGAAACATTTAAACACATTTCTGTTTTTGTGTTCATTAGTTCAAGAGGAACTATGTTTTGTAATTCATGCGAATTGTGATAAAATAACAGCAAGATAGTTGACGCATACAAAAAGAGGAGTTTTATGAACACACAGTTTATTCAGGGAATAAAAATAGATTGGGATAAAATAGACAGAGGGAGCTATCTGCGTTCGATAGAAGCGCTCCGTGGTGTGGAGAGTCTTCAGTTTGAGAAAGCTGTCACTTTTTTCGTGGGAGAAAACGGCAGCGGGAAATCCACCCTTCTGGAGGCGCTGGCTGTGGCGTATGGTTTTAATCCGGAAGGCGGTACAAAAAATTACTGCTTTTCCACATACGACTCTCATTCGGAGCTGTGTAAAGCGATACGGGTTGTCAGAGGATACCGCAGGGCAGAGTGGGGATATTTTCTGCGGGCGGAAAGCTTTTATAATGTGGCGACAAAAGAGGAAGACTATTCCGATTTTGACCATCCTTCCGAAAAGTATCATGAGCGTTCGCATGGAGAAAGCTTTCTGGCAATCGCACAGAGCCAGCTGAAGCCCAACGGCGTATACATTTTCGATGAGCCGGAGGCGGCGCTGTCTCCGCAGAGACAGCTTACCCTTCTGCTGGAAATTTACGAATGTACAAAGAAGGGAGCGCAGTTTTTTATTGTAACACACTCTCCGATTCTTCTCGGAATTCCCGGAGCAGAGATCTGGACGTTTGACAACGGAAGACTTCATACCTGTGAGTATGAAGAGACGGACAGCTACCAGGTAACAGAAATGTTTATAAATAACAGGAAACAGCTCTTAGACAGGCTGCTATATAATTTGCGCTTTTTGGAATGAAAGAACAAATGTTCTGAATTATAGCTATACTTTTTTCGCTATGAATGGTATAATTTAACTGACAGGTATTTGT
>CAUWNO010000175.1:0-4147 GCA_963559965.1 uncultured Lachnospiraceae bacterium
GACGGAGCAATCGCTGCACAGGAAGCGTCAAAGTATATACAAAGTGTAAAATAAGGAGAAGAAAAATTATGTTAAGAGAAGTTACAGAGGAAGAATTTCGCCAGCTGTCAGGAGAAGGACTCGTACTTGCAGATTTCTACTCCACAACCTGCGGCCCCTGCAAAATGCTTGCATTTGTTCTGGCTGATGTAGATAAGACCTGCGGCGATAAGGTCAGCATATTAAAGCTTGATTTTGATAAGTGCAGAGACCTGGTAGAGGAATACAAAGTAGCCGGATATCCGACGCTGATTCTTATGAAAGACGGAAAAGAAGTAAAGCGTCTTTCGGGACTTCAGCAGAAGCCTGCGCTTATCAAGCTGATTGAAGAGAACCTTGCATAAACCAGTTTGAAGAAAATCCCGCGTAAATCAGAGGGCTTGACAAACAGATAACCCTCTGCTAAAATACTCCCCGTAACATAAATGTAACATTTGTAATAATAATTGTAATAAGTGAAATACAAATGTTACATCATTTACAGGGAGGAATGTATGAAATCAGTTAGCAAAAAGATATCGCTGTTTTTCGGTCTGGCGTTTGTATGGCTTATGGCTTCCGGTTTCAGTAATCTGGAGGCAGAGACGTCGGCAGGTATCGGCGAGGTAATGGATGAACTGACAAGTGAGGACTTTGAAGAGATACAGATCCAGAATGCGTGGGAAGCGAAGGTTCTGGCAAATGTAGAGGATTATGTGACGGTACGCTCAGAACCCAGCTCCGAGGCGGAAGCAGTAGGCAGGATGTTCAAAGGCAACGGCGGAGAGCTTGTAGAAGAGCTGGAAGGATGGATGAAGGTCCGTTCAGGAAATGTGGAGGGCTATGTAAGCAGTGAGTATCTTCTGTCCGGCGAGGAGGCTTATCTTCGCGCCCAGGAAGAGGCAGAGCTTGTGGCGACATCCCTGACGGGAGGACTCAGAATCCGTTCAGAAGCAAATACAGAGGCAAAGATCCTGAAGAACGTAGAGGAAGGCGCAAAGCTGGACGTTGTGGAGCATCAGGAAGGAGCCGAGTGGGTTCAGGTCGAGTACGCGGAAGAGAAGACAGGTTTTGTGTCCGCAGAGTATGTGGAAGTGAATTATGAGCTTGGCGAAGCCATGACGATGGAAGAGATAGAGAAAAAGGAAGCAGAAGAGAAGCGGGAAAAGCTCAAACAGCAGCTGGAAGCTTTTAAGGCAAACGGAGATGAAGTAACGCTTCTTGCCGCTCTGATTCAGGCTGAAGGCGGCAACCAGCCGTACGAGGGTCAGGTAGCTATCGGCGCAGTCGTTATGAACCGCGTGAGAAGCGGACGCTACGGCGGGACGATTGCCGATGTAATCTACGCGCCGGGACAGTTCGGTGTGGTAAGCAACGGAACGATTCTCCGCTACATGGGAGGACCGAAGGCAAGCTGCATGCAGGCGGCTCAGGAAGCTCTTAGCGGCTACACGAATATCGGCGGCTATACGCACTTTAAAAACGCCAGATCTTCCGTAAGCAAGGATCACATCGTTATCGGAAATCATGTATTTTATTAAAAATAGGGATATGTAATAATAAAGAAGTCTCTGCAAAACGGATGGGAAAATATCTGTTTTGCGGAGACTTTTTTGCCGGATGAGACAGAGGCATATATCTTGCCTCTTCATAAAGATTTAAGAATCCTGAAATACACTTTACTTGTATTTGGGACGGATTTATAGTATGATAATTCATAAGATTCGGGAAAGAAAGGAGAGAATAAAGGATGGATGCGATGTACTGGCTGATTTTAATTATTGTGCTTGTAGTGCTTGAGATTATCACGCTGGGACTGACGACGATCTGGTTTGCCGGAGGAGCTTTGGCGGCTTTTGTCCTCTCCATGCTCGGAGTGCAGCCTGTGATTCAGTGGGCGGTTTTTTGTGCTGTTTCCCTGCTTCTGCTGATTTTTACGCGGCCCTGGGCTTTGCGCTGTTTCAGTGAGCAGAAGAAGGAGAAGACGAACGTGGACAGCCTGATCGGAAAGACGGCTGTAGTCACAGCTGAGATCTGCAATCTGGAGAGTAGAGGAGAAGTTCTGGTGAACGGGCTTGTATGGATGGCGCGGACGGAGGGCACTGTCGGTACGATACCGGAACACGCACAGGTGGAGATTTTAGCTGTGGAAGGCGCAAAACTTATTGTGAGAGAGAAAGAGGAGGGCTGACATATGCCGATGGTAGTAGGTGCTGTACTGATAATTATTCTGATTGTATTTATTCTGCTGATTCTGGCTTCCTGCATTAAGATTGTTCCGCAGGCGCAGGCGCTTGTTATCGAGCGTCTTGGCGCATATATGGGAACATGGGGAGTAGGAATTCATTTTAAAGCTCCTTTTGTTGACCGCGTGGCGAAGCGCGTGACGCTGAAAGAGCAGGTTGTGGATTTTGCTCCGCAGCCGGTTATCACAAAGGACAACGTAACCATGCGGATTGATACAGTCGTATTCTTCCAGATTACCGATCCGAAGCTTTTTGCTTACGGAGTGGAGAATCCGATTATGGCGATAGAAAATCTGACGGCGACGACTCTGAGAAATATCATCGGAGATCTGGAGTTGGATCAGACGCTGACTTCACGCGAAGTGATCAATACAAAGATGAGAGCTTCCCTTGATATTGCAACCGATCCCTGGGGCATCAAGGTCAATCGTGTAGAGCTGAAGAACATTATTCCTCCGGCAGCGATTCAGGATGCGATGGAGAAGCAGATGAAGGCGGAGCGTGAGCGCCGTGAAGCAATCCTTCGTGCAGAAGGAGAGAAGAAGTCGACCATTCTTGTGGCGGAAGGTCAGAAGGAATCTGCAATCCTTGACGCTGAGGCAGAGAAGCAGGCGGCGATTCTTCGTGCAGAAGCTAAGAAGGAAGCGACAATCCGTGAGGCGGAAGGTCAGGCGCAGGCGATTCTCAAGGTGCAGCAGGCAAATGCAGACGGTCTGAGAATGCTGAAGGAAGTATCTGCGGACAGCGCGGTTCTGCAGCTTAAGAGCCTGGAGGCGTTTGCAAAGGCTGCGGACGGACAGGCGACAAAGATTATCATTCCGTCAGAGATTCAGGGACTGGCTGGAATGGTGAAAGCTATCACGGAGGTAGCAAAGGACAACTAAAAGGCAGAGAAAAGGGGCCGCGGCGCATCCATGCGCGGCGGTCCTGTTTTGTTGTCAGGCATACTAAAAAACGTCCAGTGGACGTTTTTCAGTATCGTCGCGGGATGGGAGGTTTATGGAAGCAAAAATTGATCTGACGAAAGAGTATGGACTCGTACTGGAGGGAGGCGGAGCCAAAGGCGCGTATCAGATAGGCGCATGGAAGGCTCTGAAAGAAGCGGGCGTAAAGATAAAGGGCGTGTCAGGCACCTCGGTAGGCGCTCTGAACGGCGCTCTGATCTGTATGGGAGATCTGGAGAAGGCGGAGAATCTGTGGAGCAATATTGCCTATTCTCAGGTTATGGATGTGGACGATGAGCTGATGGCAAGCCTGTTTGACAGAACGCAGCTGACGTCGGAGGTTCTGCGCGAGTCGGCGCGGGAGGTGTTTCGTCTGCTGGGAGAAGGCGGCATCGATATCACGCCCCTTCGGCAGCTTATAGAGGAAAATATAGATGAAGAGGCGATTCGCAAAAGCCCGGTAGAGTTTTATTCCTGTACCTACTCTCTTACAGATCGGCAGGAAATGAATGTCGATATGAAGGCGCTGCCAGAAGGACAGATGAAGGATATGCTTCTTGCCAGCGCGTACCTGCCGGGATTTAAGAATGAAAAACTTCTGGGAAAGACGTACGTTGACGGCGGGACGACGAATGTTCTGCCTGCCGATATTCTTCTGGAGAGAGGGTACGATCACCTGATTCTTCTCCGCATTTTCGGAATAGGAAGAGAAAAGAAAATCAGTATTCCGGAAGGAGTTACCGTTCTTGAGACAGCGCCCAGGGCAAATCTTGGAAGCACGCTGGAATTTGACGCGGCGAGAAGCCGGAGAAATATGCGGATCGGCTATTTTGACGCCCAGAGGATGATTTATGGTCTGGAGGGCAGAATTTATTATATTGAACAAACGCACGAAGAGTGCTATTATTTAAAGAAATTGACAGAAGTGAAGAGAGAGAC
>CAUWNO010000176.1:0-4083 GCA_963559965.1 uncultured Lachnospiraceae bacterium
ATCGCAGGAAGGCTTTCTGATAAGGTAGGGCTTCAGAGAATTCCGAATCTCTTTGTACGAACATTTCTTTATAATTTCTTCCGTCTGCTCTGTCTGACCTGTCAGATTGAGAATTTCCATAAATTCTATATAGATATCAAGAAGCTCGCCGTCAGCTCCCCGTGTCTTCTCTTCCACTGTCACGGCATCCTTCATACATTCCACGGCGGACTTTTTTCTGTCTGCCCCGGCGTATGCGTATGCCAGACAGCGCAGAGGCTCTGTATCTGCTCCCTCCATATCTGCCTGAAGCTCCTGCGCTTTTTCAAGATAAGGGATTGCTTCTTCGTATTTTTCTTTTTTGACAAGCTTCTTTCCGTGACGGAGCTGATAGGAATAATCATTTCCGCGCGTCATCAGAGAATAGGAACCGAAAGCCGCTCCGGCACAGAGAAGAATACAGCCTGCGATAAGAACACATTTCTGCCACAGCTTCCAGGAAGACCATTTTCTCCAACAGAAAGCTCCGTTCTTTTCCTTCGTCTTCTCTTTGGCTGTCTCTGTCTTCTTCTCTTCCGGCTTTTTTTCTGAAGGCTCTGTTTTTCCGGCTTTTTCCGTCCTGTTTTCCGGCTTTCTGCTTCCGCGCTGCACAGAAGTCTCCTGTCCGGAAGATCTGCCGTCCCGGGTATTTTCTTCCCTTCCGATCAGAAGCTCATCCAGCGGATCATAATCAGGCACCATCTGAACCTCATGCCCGCAGTTCTCACAATATAATTTCCCCGGCGTCAGATCTCCGCCGCAATTTGGACATTTCATAAGTTTCCTCTCTTCTGCAAATCCCTGTGCTTTTTCCTGTCTTAAGGAGCTGTCCACAAAGAAACAGCCTTCTTATCCTGCGCATTCTTCCAGGAAGCGCTCAAATTCTTCCATCGTCATCAGAATCTCCCGTGGCTTTGTTCCTGCTTCCTCTCCGACAACGCCTGCCTCCGCAAGCTGATCCATAATACGGGCAGCCCTGTTGAATCCTACTTTAAACCAGCGCTGAAGCATTCCGATAGACGCCTTGTCTTTCTCAATAATAAATCTTCCCGCCTCTGCAAAAAGAGCATCCCGGCTGCTTCCGTCCCCTGCCCCGCCTGCTTCTGAGGCTGTCGGCTGAGCCGTATTGATATGCTCCTCCACCTCAGCGCTGTAATCGGCGCCCTGACTGTTGCTCTTAAGAAATTCTGTCACTGCCGCTACTTCTTCATCCGACACAAAGGCTCCCTGCACACGAACCGGCTTGGAATAGCCATAGGGATAAAAAAGCATATCTCCCTTTCCCAGAAGCTTTTCCGCTCCGTTCATATCAAGGATTGTCCGCGAATCGACGCCTGACGAAACAGCAAACGCAATCCTTGAAGGCATATTTGCCTTGATAAGGCCTGTAATAACATTGACGGAGGGTCTCTGCGTCGCAATAATAAGATGAATTCCCGCCGCCCTGGCAAGCTGTGCCAGACGGCAGATAGCATCTTCCACTTCTCCCGGCGCAACCATCATCAAATCAGCAAGCTCGTCTACGACAATCACGATCTGCGGCAGCTTCTCCGGCTTCGTGTCATCCGGAATCTCCTCAATCGCCCTGATTTTCTCATTGTAGCCTGCAAGATTTCTTACGCTGCAGTCTGCAAAAAGCTTATAGCGGCGCGTCATCTCTGCAACCGCCCAGTTCAGAGCGCCCGCAGCCTTTTTCGGGTCTGAGACAACAGGAATCAAAAGATGCGGAATTCCGTTGTAAACACTCAGCTCCACCACCTTCGGGTCAATCATAATCAGCTTGACTTCGTCAGGAGAAGCCTTATAAAGAATACTCATAACGAGCGTGTTAATGCAGACAGATTTTCCGGAACCAGTCGCGCCTGCAATCAGAAGATGCGGCATTTTGGCTATATCTGTCACCATAATTTTCCCGGCAATATCTTTTCCCACGGCAAAAGCCAGCTTAGACTTATGCGATTTAAACTCCTGCGAAGCAACAAGCTCGCGGAAAGACACGATGGCATTCTCTGCGTTGGGAACCTCGATTCCTACAGCCGCCTTTCCGGGAATGGGAGCCTCAATACGAATATCTGCCACGGCAAGATTCAGCTTGATATCATCGGAAAGCGAAACGATCCGGCTGACTTTAACTCCCTGATCCGGCTGAAGCTCATATCGTGTAACCGACGGTCCCTGGCTCACATTTGTCACCGTCACGCTGACTCCAAAGTCTCTTAAAATCTGCTGCAAATGCATGGCTGTTTCCTGAAGCTTCCTGTCCGAGTCACGGTTCTGCGTATTCTTTATCTGATTAAGAAGACGGAGAGGCGGAAATATGTATTCTTTTCTGTCCGCAGGATGTACAGGCGGACAGGGCAAAGCCTCTTCCTTCTTTTCTCTTAAAGTCTCTGTCCGGGCAGTCCTCTTTTCTGCCGCCGCAGCAACAGGTTTTCTCTCCTGTTTCTTCTCAGGTTCTCTTTCTGTCTCCTCCGGCTTTTGAACCGGAGCTTCCTCTGAAACATCCGCGTCTTCCCCGTGTTCTTCGACAGAAATATCCTCCTGCCAGGTCAGCTCTCTTTCCCCGCTGTACCGTTCTCTCTGAATCGGAATCTGGAACATCTCATCCAGATCTTTAAGGTCCGGACCTTCCTCTTTCTCCAGTGTGATTTCCCGCATCTCGTCTGTAGCGCCGTCCGTCCGAATAGCCGTCCCCTCAAGCGCCACGCCGGATACCCTGTGTTCGATCCTTGCCTTCTTTCTCTCCTTTTCCTGCTCCTCTTCCCGTTCCTTCTCCTTCTGCTGTTCTTCTTTTTCCCTCTCTAAAGCAGCCCTCCTGCGCGCCTCTCTTCTTTCTTCCGCCTGGATACGGTGCTTTCTGGCGTCCTCCTTCGCACTGTCGTACACACGCCTGCTTCCTGAACGGACGCCGCTGATAAAGGAGCGCTCTGTAATAACAACGGCGCAGATAATCAAAAGAACGAGAAGTACAATCCACGCACCGACCATCCCAAACGCTCCGATCAGGATTTTGCAGATCATTCCTCCGAAAAAGCCGCCTCCCGCTTTTGTTTCCTGCGAATAGGCATAGAATTCACTGAACGTTCCCGTCTGCAGATTTTCTCCTCCAATCATCTGAAAAACGGCGCAGAAAAGAAAGCCTGCCGCTATTACGGCGGCCCCCTTTACCGCTGCGATGGTATTATCCCGGTTAGAAATAGAAAAAGCCGCCATCAGAAAAAGCCCGATAGGCAGTACATAAGCAAAAATGCCAAACAGACCAAACATTACGCCGCTCACAAGATCTCCTGCTGCTCCGCCAATGCCAAAATTACTGAGCAGCAATAAAACAGAAACCGCAAAAAGAGCCAGAATCGTAATCTCGTCGCGCATAAACGCGTTATCCTGCTTCCGTTTTGCAGCGGTCTTTCTGGAGGCTGCCGTCTTCTTTCGTGTCGTAATCCGGCGTTTGCCGGATGTACCAGATGCCATGTTACGTCCTCCTGTTTTACAAAATCACATAATTATTACAATTATATCATTTTGCAGCGATTCTGTAAACATTTGATCTGCCCCTACCGTTTACATGATCTGACCCGGTTCTTTTTACTTTGAAACTGATGATTTCAACTCCGTCAATTTCACTATGCGTTGATGGGAGCAAAAAAATCTGATAACATAAACTTAGCAATAAATGAGAATTCGGGGGTATATCAGAGTGAAACGAACCATCCGTGATAACATCCATGCAGCATATAGTTTGCATGATATGACCGTGACTGCATTTGAGGTTTCGGACAATGATATCGTTATGAGAACACAATCAGGTATGGTTGAAACTGCTGCACCTTATGGGCAGCCAGACGGATATGTAGAATTTCATAATGTAAAATGGAACTTCAGCTATGTGTATCTGCTCGGTTCTGCGAATGTGTTGTAGAAATATACCATGAGGGCGATATGGTATTTGTGGCAGAAAATTGACCACTTCCAGAAAGATAGAATGAGAATCTTAGAGGTGTTATGGAATGAGTAATAAATTAGTTAAGCATCCGGAACAAAAAGAAAGATTAACCGGAAAGCAAA
>CAUWNO010000177.1:0-4048 GCA_963559965.1 uncultured Lachnospiraceae bacterium
CGTACGGTGGTGTGAGAGGTCGGGAAATCTACTTGATTTCCCTCCTACTCGATTTAGCAGACAGGGAGATGAGACGATATGAAAATTTTATTGACGGCGATTAATGCAAAATACATCCATTCCAACCCGGCGATTTACAGTCTGAAAGCCTCGGCGGGAGAGGCTGGAAAATCAGTAGAGCTTGCTGAATTTACGATTAATCACAGAACAGAGGAGATTTTAAGAGATCTCTATAGAAGAAAGCCTGACGTTCTGTTATTTTCCTGCTATATCTGGAATATCGTATATGTAAGAGAGCTGGCTGCGGAATGGGCGAAGCTTATGCCGGAGGTTCCTGTCTGGCTTGGAGGACCGGAGGTTTCCTTCGGAGCGGAAAAGCTTCTGGAGGAAATGGGCGCGGTGACGGGAATTCTCTGCGGAGAAGGCGAGGAGAGCTTCCGGAGACTTTCAGAGGCTTACGTCAGAGGATGCGCAGATGAGGAATGCTTCCGGCAGATTCCGGGGCTTGTATGGAGAAAGAAGGAGGGCGGACAGATTATTTCCAACCCCTCCGCTGAGCCTCTGGATATGAATTCCCTTCCGTTTCTCTACGAGGGGACAGCAGCTTTTGAGAACAGGATTATTTACTATGAATCCGGACGCGGCTGTCCTTTTTCATGCAGCTACTGTCTTTCCTCCATTGATAAGAGCATAAGATTCCGTTCTCCTGAAAAGGTGTGCAGGGAGCTTCAGTTTTTTCTGGACGCCCGCGTGCCGCAGGTGAAATTTGTGGACAGGACCTTTAACTGCCGCAAAAGCCATGCGATGGCAATATGGACGTATCTTCTGGAGCATGACAACGGCGTGACAAATTTTCATTTTGAGATAGCGGCAGATCTGCTCGATGAGGATGAGCTGAATCTGATACGGAGGATGCGCCCCGGACTGATCCAGTTGGAAATCGGCGTGCAGTCTGTAAACCCAAAGACGCTGGCAGCTATCCGGCGCAGTATGGATCTGGAACGGCTTGCCCGGACAGTGGAGCGGGTGAGAGAGGGGCATAATGTGCATCAGCATCTGGATTTGATAGCAGGTCTGCCCTACGAGGATTACGAAAGCTTCGGAAGATCTTTTGACGCCGTATTTGCGATGAAGCCTGACCAGCTTCAGCTGGGCTTTCTGAAGGTCCTGAAAGGCTCCAGGATGTATAAAGAGGCGGAAAAATACGGGATTATATACAGGGATGAACCGCCTTACGAGGTACTCTTTACACCGTGGCTTCCTTTTTCTGACGTTTTGAGGCTGAAGATGATTGAAGAAATGGTGGAGATCTATTATAATAGTCATCAGTTCCGCAAGAGTCTTACCTGGCTTTTGACGCGCTGGTCGTCTCCGTTTGTATTTTTTGAGGAGCTGGCGCAGTTCTATGAGGATCGGGGAGAGGAGCAGCGAAAGCACTCCCGCGCGCAGCGTTACGGACTTTTGCTGGAATTTGCAAAAGAGAGATTTCCGGACGAAGAGGACAGAATAAGAACGCTTCTGACCATCGACTATTATCTGCGGGAAAGAGCGAAAGCCAGACCGGATTTTGCCCCGGATCAGAAGGTATATCAGGAAAAGATACGCAGGATTCTGAAAAAGACGGGAAAGCAGGTTCATGCAGAGGGCATGACGGATGAAAGCGGACAGGAAATCTATTTGATTTTTGATTATGAACGGCGCGATCCGCTGACGGGAGACGCACGGCTGATCCGCTGGGAGGACGAAACATGATACACAGCTATATTGCGCTTGATCTGGAAACGACAGGGCTTAATCCTGCGGAGGACCGGATTCTGGAGATTGGAGCCGTCCGTGTGGAGGATGGAAAAATTACAGGGACATACGACACGCTGATTCGGACGGGCGTTCCGATAGCGGCTAAAATCCAGGAGCTGACGGGAATTACGGAGGAAATGGCAGAAAGCGGCAGGGACATCCGCGAAGTGATGGAGGAATTTATTCCGTTCTGCAAAGATCTTCCCCTTCTCGGGCATAATATTATGTTTGATTACAGCTTTGTAAAGCAGAATGCCGTAAATTTGGGACTGACCTTTGAAAAGCAGGGAGTCGATACGCTGAAAATCGCGAGAAAACTGCTTCCGCAGGAGGAGTCAAAGAGTCTGACGGCGCTCTGCGCATACTATGGGATCAGCAGGGAACGGGAGCACAGGGCGTCGGACGATGCGCAGGCAGCCATGGAGCTTTACGGGATACTGGGACGGGAATTTCCGGACTGCCCTCCGGAGGTCTTTGAAGCGTTACCGCTTAATTTTAAGGCAAAGAGGCGCGGACCTATTACCCCGGCTCAAAAAGGATACTTGAATGATCTGATAAAATATCATAAAATAGCCTTGGAGATATCGGCAGACAGCCTTACAAAAAATGAGGCGTCGAGGCTGATTGATAAAATTATTTCCAGTTATGGGAGGATAATACGATGAATTGGTATGATAAGAAATCAAGAAAAGTTATTTCCACAATTATTATTGTGTTTCTGGTGCTGGCGATGATTGTGCCGATGCTGGCTTATGCTCTGTAGAGAGAAGTCTCTCGGAAAGAAAAGAGGAAATATTATGAAGAAAATGAGATGGCTTGCCGGGCTGGCTCTTTGTCTGGCAGTATTTTTCGGCGGCGCAGAGACTTATGCGGCGGAAAATCCGATAATTCACACAGGCGTTTATATCGAAGGCATTGATGTGTCCGGCATGACACAGAAGGAAGCAGAGGCTGAGGTAGAGGCCTATGTGGAGAAGATGCAGGAGGAGACTCTGACGCTCCATATTCAGGATCATCAGCTGACGCCTACGCTGGGCGAACTGGGCTTAAGCTGCAGCAATATGGACGTGGCGCAGGAGGCTGCAGAGCTTGGAAGAACGGGAAATATTATAAAGAGATATAAAGAGCGCAAGGATCTGGAGCATGAGAACAAAAATTTTGAGCTTTCCTGGGCGCTGGATGATCAGATGGTTTCTGATTATGTCAGCGGACAGTGTACACAGTTTGATCAGGAGGCGGTGGACGCTGCGCTTAAAAAGAGTGGCGGAAGCTTCGAGGTAGTTCCGGGACAGACGGGAATCGTTCTGGACACGGAAGGAGCCGCAGCCGTTATTCACGATTATATAGAAAATGAATGGGTTCATACCGATGGAGAGGTAGAGCTTCCGGTGAAGACGGATGAGCCGAGAGGAACGGCCGAGGAGCTTGGAAAGGTGAAGGACGTACTGGGAACCTTTACGACTTCCTACAAGACGTCGAACGGGAACCGCTCGCAGAACATTGCCAACGGTACAAAGCTGATTAACGGAACGGTGCTGTATCCGGGAGACAGCTTTTCCGCCTACGAGACGGTCAGCCCGTTTACGGCGGCAAACGGCTATGAGATGGCAGGCTCTTACCTGAACGGCAAGGTGGTAGACAGTCTCGGCGGAGGAATCTGTCAGGTTTCCACGACGCTTTACAACGCGGTACTGCGCGCAGAACTGGAGGTGACGGAGCGATCCGGTCATTCTATGCTTGTTTCTTATGTAGATCCGGCGTCTGACGCTGCGATTGCAGGAACGTATAAGGATTTGAAATTCACAAACAACACGGATGCCCCGATTTATATAGAGGGAAGCACGTCGAATAAGACGGTGACCTTTACAATTTATGGGGAAGAAACCCGTCCCTCCAACCGTACGCTTAAATTTGTCAGCAAGACGCTGAGTACGACGCCGGGCGGCGTGCAGATTGTGGCGGACGGCGGACAGCCTATCGGCTTTATTACGGCGGAGAGCGCTCACACGGGAGCTGTGGCAGAGCTTTACAAGCATGTATATGTAGACGGTGTGGAAAAGAGCGTGGAGAAGGTCAATAAGACGACCTACCGTTCTTCACCGCGTACGATTATTGTGGGAATCGCAGGAGATCCGGCTCTGTCGGCAGAGCTTCAGGCGGCGATTGCGACACAGGACGAGGCGCTTGTCAACGCGACGCTTGCCTCCTGCGTGGCGAGGATGCAGTAGGAAGGGAGCCTGAAAGAATGAAG
>CAUWNO010000178.1:0-4040 GCA_963559965.1 uncultured Lachnospiraceae bacterium
CCAACACCGGCAGCATAGCCGAAAAAAATTTTCAAATGTCCTCTTGTTTTATTTTCTTCTTCTGCCTGGATTGCTTTTAACAGTTGTTCCGGGGTTTGTCGAACAGTATCCATACGATCACCTCCATAGGATAAGGATTACCTTCAATCAAATTGAGATGGAATAAGCAGATTTTCCTATTCTTTAATTAAACCCATAGCAATACCTAGCTCAAGGTTGACCTTTACCACATTTACTGTTTCTTCTCCAAATACGCCCAATAGTTTTCCGGTAGTATTATTCTTAATAATTTCACGAACCTCGTCTTCGCTCAGACCAGAAGCCCCCGCAATGCGGGGAACCTGAATATCCGCCGATTCCGGAGAAATATGCGGATCAAGTCCAGAACCAGAAGCAGTCAACAGATCGGTGGGAATATCTTCTCGTTTTACGTCAGGATTTTTTTCCAGAAAGTTTGAAATATCTGCTTCAACGCGTTTGACAAGTTCAGGATTAGACGGTGCATAGTTATTAGACCCTGAACCGATGCCCGGAAATTCTGTCCCATCCTGATAGGTTTGGGTTCCATCTTCATTTTCCTTATACACATTATAGTGATAAGCAGAAGGGCGGCTCCACATATAATAGTTCTGCTGAAACTCTTGTCCTACATATTCGGCAGCAACTGCTTTACCATCTGCCTCAATCAGACTGCCTCCAGCCTGATATGGAAAAAGCAGATTAGAAAGACCGGTAAGCAAAGCCGGGAACATTAAGCCGCACACCAACATTAAAACAAGGGATACGGTAACAGCCTGACGGACGCTGTGTAAAAATTTCTTGGTTTTTTCTTTCATAAATAATTTCCTCCTTTACAGACCTAGCAACGCTAAAAACGGATGGATAATCAGGTCTATAATTTTGATACCAATAAACGGCGTAATAACACCGCCGACACCGAAAATCATCATATTCCGCAGAAGCATTTTCCCAGAAGACATAGGGCGATACTGAACGCCTTTCATCGCCAGCGGAATTAAGCATGGAATAATGATTGCATTAAAAATCAGAGCCGATAAGATTGCACTGTAAGTTGTCGCCAGGCGCATGATATTCAATACACTCAGCTCCGGGATAGCCGACATAAACATAGCTGGGATAATTGCAAAATATTTTGCAATATCATTTGCAATGGAGAAGGTAGTCAGGCTGCCACGAGTAATGAGCAACTGTTTACCAATCTCCACAACCTCCAGGATTTTTGTCGGGTCGGAATCCAAATCTACCATATTGGCAGCTTCTTTTGCGGCAGTTGTACCACTGTTCATCGCAAGCCCCACGTTTGCTTGTGCAAGAGCCGGAGCGTCATTTGTACCATCACCGGTCATGGCAACGATTTTACCTTCGGCCTGTTCCTTTTTGATAACCTCAATTTTATCTTCCGGCTTACATTCTGCGATAAATCCGTCCACACCGGCCTCTTTTGCAATAGTGGCAGCTGTTAAAGGGTTATCGCCGGTACACATAATTGTCTTGATACCGATTGCACGAAGCCGTTCAAAGCGTTCTGCCATACCGGCTTTTACCGTGTCTTTCAGGTAGATGACGCCCAGAATACGATTATTTTCGCACACTGTCAACGGTGTACCTCCCAGTCCGGAGACTTTCTCGACCTCTTCACGAAGGTTTTTCGGAATCTGTCCGCCCTGTCCTCTGACATACTGTTCGATTGCTTCTGCTGCACCTTTGCGAATCTTTGTTCCGTCAGGAAGATCTACCCCGCTCATTCGAGTTTGAGCAGTAAATTCAATAAAACTGGAGCCTGCCGTTTCTGTACTGCTGTCACCCATCCGACGGGCTAGTTCCAGAGTGGATTTTCCTTCCGGAGTTTCATCATGCAGACAGGTTAGTGCCGCACAACGAATCAGTTCTTTTCGCTCTGCACCTTCCACAGGAAGAAAATCAGCTGCTAAACGGTTTCCATAGGTAATCGTACCAGTTTTGTCAAGAATCATTGTGTCTACATCACCACAAGCCTCCACTGCCTTGCCAGACATAGCAATGACATTAAAACGAGTGACACGATCCATACCGGCAATACCAATAGCAGAAAGCAGACCGCCAATGGTAGTCGGAATCAGACAAACTGCCAAAGCAATCAGTGTCGAAATCTGTAGCTGAACACCGGAATACACACCAATAGGGTACAGAGTGACGATTACGATCAAAAAAATGATTGTCAACGAAACTAACAGTGTATTTAATGCAATTTCATTTGGGGTCTTTTTTCTGGAAGCCCCCTCGACAAGAGCAATCATGCGATCCAGAAAGCTGTTTCCAGGATCAGAGGTGATACGAATCTTCAGCCAGTCTGAAACAACAGTCGTACCTCCTGTGACAGAGCAGAAATCTCCGCCCGATTCTCTGACTACAGGAGCAGATTCACCAGTAATGGCAGACTCATCTACAGAAGCAATGCCTTCGATGACCTCTCCGTCACCAGGAATGATTTCCCCTGCAGAAACCATGACAATATCACCCTTTTTCAGTTCATTGGAATGAATATCTTTCGCAGAATCATTGGCGCTTAATAAATGAGCAATGGTATCCTTTTGCGTTTTTTTCAAGCTTGCCGCCTGTGCCTTGCCACGGCCTTCTGCCACTGACTCTGCAAAATTAGCAAACAAAACAGTTACAAACAGTACGCAGCATACAATAATATTATAGGCGCGAAGATTATTGGTCGCTATATCACCAAACATCCCAGGGAAGAATGAGAGCAGCAATGTAATAAAGCATCCCACTTCCACCACGAACATAACGGGATTTTTCATCATATACCGCGGATTTAATTTTACAAACGAGCCAATTGCCGCCTGTCGAAGTATTTCCGGCGTAATCAACTTCTGGTTACGTTTTTTACTCATATTAGCTTTACCTCCTTACGCCCAGAGTGTCAGATGTTCTGCAATAGGACCGAGAGCCAGAACCGGGAAAAATGTCAGCGCTGCAAAAATATATACGACAACGACAAGAATAATCGAGAAGGACGCTGTGTCCGTATGCAATGCACCAACAGAATCATTGACAAATTTTTTCTTCATCAAAGAACCGGCGATGGCAAGCTGAATCACAATAGACAAATATCGTCCGAAGAACATTGCAAGTCCTGTTGTGATATTCCAGAACATCGTATTGTCTGCCAGTCCCTCAAAGCCAGATCCGTTATTGGCTGCAGAAGACGCAAACTCATACAAGATCTGAGAAAGTCCATGGAAACCTGGATTCGTAATCCCCTCCAAACCTCCCTGTGTCGCCACAGCAAGTGCAGAAAACGCAAGGATCAGCAGAGGATGGATGATGATACAAAGTGCAGTAAGTTTCATCTCCCGGCCCTCAATCTTCTTGCCCAGATATTCTGGTGTACGTCCAATCATCAGGCCACAAATGAATACGGCCAAAATTGCGTACATAATCATATTCATAAGGCCAACACCCTTGCCGCCGAATACCACATTAAGCATCATATGCAGCATTGGAATCAATCCACCCAGAGGTGTCAGGGTATCATGCATGTTGTTAACAGTACCTGTAGTAAACGATGTCGTCGTTGTTGTAAACATTGCTGACTGAGCAATACCAAACCGTACTTCTTTTCCCTCCATACTGCCCATGGATTGTGAGAGTCCAGCGTCAGCCAATGCCGGATTTCCTTGAGATTCTGCCCAGAAGCACACACTCAATCCAATCAGGAAGAGGATCCCCATGGCTGCGAAAATTGTCCGGCCTTCACGTCCAAAAAAATGAGCGGTCAGGCTGCCGCGAGAATGGGCTTTTTCATCTGTAAGCACAGTATCCTCTTGTTTTTGCTCGCATTTACGGTCGCGCACCATCTTGCCGAAGGTGATAACGCAAGCGCCAGGAAGGAGCATCATAGAATACAACTCAATCAGGTTTGTAAGCATGGTTGGATTTTCAATCGGAGTAGACGAATTTGCTCCGATGAAACCGCCTCCGTTGGTTCCCAGATGTTTAATAATCTCCACTGCAGCTACAGGTCC
>CAUWNO010000179.1:0-3988 GCA_963559965.1 uncultured Lachnospiraceae bacterium
CAGAAACTTCTTCACTACTATGGGCTCGGCTGACTTCTCACAGTTCGTTGTTACTGGGCTAATGAAACCTCTGTGAGACCTCCACGCTTAAGGTGCGCGCTCTTTCTCTCCATATATCCGCCACATTTACTCTGCTGCTACAAAAGTGATAGTTATTAGACTTCGTTGCTTTTAGCCAACTTATCTCTCACAGCCTAGCCTTATATGTGATTTCTGTCCGTCGGACCAGAGATTTGCTTACAGCTTCCTTCAGATTCCACCTCACGATGAACACCCTTGCTGTTCGGCTATACACTTCCCACTATCTGGGTGTGTTCGGGACTTGCACCCGTTAGAGCGCGCCCATGGCGCGCAAACATAAAAAGACGGACAGTGTCAAACTGCCCGCCTTGTCTTCAAAGACCTTCTTCGCCCTTTTCATTCTTACTGAATTCCGGTAACCTTGTAATCCTTATCTTCTACCGTCTTTTTCAGTACCTCGTCGGCGATCTCCGAATTCAGAGTTACGACTGCCGTTCCTTTCTCATGGCTTACCTCTGCCGCCTGAACCTCCGCCAGCGCCTCCAGAGCTTTTTTTACAGCCGCCTCACAGTGTCCGCACATCATACCTTCAATTTTAATTGTTTTTTCCATTGTTGTCTTCTCCTTTTTTAAATTATTTTCTATTTTTTTGCTTTTTTTATGATGAATCTTTCTGTCCCTTCCCGCGTCGTACATCTTAAACCAGTTCAGCCGCAGCGCGTTTGTCACCACGCAGAAGCTGGACAGGCTCATCGCCGCCGCTCCGAACATCGGATTCAACTTCCAGCCAAACAGCGGAATCCAGATTCCAGCCGCCAGCGGAATTCCAATCACATTGTAGAAAAATGCCCAGAACAGATTTTCATGGATATTTCTCAAAGCTGCCCGGCTCAGGCGAATCGCTGCCGGCACGTCGCTCAGGCGGCTCTTCATCAGCACCACGTCTGCCGCATCGATGGCAATATCCGTTCCTGCTCCGATGGCAATCCCCATATCTGCCCTTGTAAGCGCCGGAGCGTCGTTGATGCCATCTCCGACCATGGCAACCTTTCCTTTTTCCTTCAGTGCGCGGATAACCTGCTCCTTGCCTTCAGGAAGTACGCCTGCTATGACTTCGTCCACTCCTGCCTGCCGTCCTATCGCGCGCGCTGTCCGCTCGTTATCGCCAGTGAGCATCACCACATGGATTCCCATATTCTGCAGCTCGCGCACTGCCGACGGGCTGTCTTCTTTTATCACATCGGCTACCGCAATAATACCGGCAAACTTTCCGTCTCCGGAAAAGAACATCGGCGTCTTGCCCTCCTCCGCCAGCTTTTCCGCACGCTTTCTGATCTCTTCCGGAATCTCCGCCTCTTCGCTGACAAATCTTAAGTTGCCTCCCCGAAGAAGCCTGCCGGATACCCGTCCCGTAAGACCGCCTCCCGGAACCGCCCGGAATTCGTCCGCCTCCAGATCTTCGCGTACGCCCCGATCACGTCCCGTATCGAGAATCGCCTTTGCAAGCGGATGCTCGCTCTTTCTCTCCAGCGCGCAGGCAAGCGTCAGAAGCTCCTCCTCTGTCACGCCGTCCGCCGGAAGGATGTCTGTCGTCCGGGGTTCGCCGCTTGTAATCGTTCCCGTCTTATCGAGGGCTACAATATCTACCTTTCCCGTCTCTTCAAGAGAAACTGCCGTCTTGAACATGATGCCATGCTTGGCCCCCATGCCGTTTCCGACCATGATTGCCACCGGAGTCGCCAGTCCGAGGGCGCAGGGACAGCTGATTACAAGAACCGATACGCCCCTTGCCAGCGCAAAACCAACACTCTCTCCAGCCAGAAGCCAGACAGCTGCCGCCACTGCCGCAATTACCATAACGACAGGGACAAATACGCCCGACACCTTGTCTGCGACCTTTGCTATCGGCGCTTTCGTCGCCGCCGCATCACTTACCATCTGGATAATCTGCGACAACGTCGTGTCCTCTCCTACCCGCGTCGCCTCACAGCGGATAAAGCCGGAATGATTCAGCGTCGCAGCTGAAACGGGATCTCCCGGCTTCTTGTCAACCGGAATACTTTCTCCTGTCAGCGCCGATTCGTTTACCGCGCTGTCTCCCTCAAGCACAATGCCGTCTACGGGAATATTTTCACCCGGACGCACGATAAAAATATCGCCTTTTTGCACCTGCTCGATGGAAACCTCCGTCTCAATTCCGCCGCGTACCACGACAGCCGTCTTCGGCGCAAGCTTCATCAGTCCCTTCAGGGCGTCTGTCGTCTTTCCCTTGGAATGTGCTTCCAGAAGCTTTCCGACGGTAATCAACGTCAAGATCATTGCTGCCGACTCGAAATAAAACTCATGCATATAGGACATCACACCGTCCATATCGCCGTTCATCTGGGCTGCCGTCATCGCAAAAAGCGCGTAGGTACTGTAGCCAAAGGAAGCTCCCGCTCCCAGAGCCACCAGCGTATCCATATTCGGCGCTTTGTGAATCAGCCCCTTAAAACCACTGATAAAAAATTTCTGATTGATCACCATGACGATTCCTGTCAGCAGCAGCTGAAGAATTCCCATCGCCATATGATTTCCCTCTATAAATGACGGAACCTTCCAGCCCCACATCATATGCCCCATCGACACATACATCAGCGGAACAAGAAAACAAAGGGAAGCTATCAGCCTTCTCCGTATCTTCGGCGTCTCCGTATCTTTCAGGAAATCATCCTCCGCCGCAGCCATCTTTCCCTGATCCCCTGCTGCCGCTCCCTTCGCAGCAGCTCCATATCCTGCCGCTTCTACCGCGGCTATCACCGCCGCCTCATCTGCCGTGCCCTCCACGCCCATAGAGTTTGTCAGAAGACTTACCGAGCACGACGTCACGCCCGGAACCTTTGATACTGCTTTCTCCACACGGGCGCTGCATGCCGCACAGCTCATTCCCGTTACTGAATACTGTTCCATTGATCGCTCCTCCTTTCAGCGCATCAGCTTCTGCAGCGTTGCCACCAACTCGTCTATCGTCTCGTCTCTGCCGTCCCGTATATCTTCCGCCACACAGGTACGGATATGGTTGGCAAGCAATACCTTGTTAAAGCTGTTCAACGCCGCGCTCACTGCCGACACCTGCATCAGAATATCTGTACAGTAGCAGTCCGTCTCCACCATTTTCCGGATTCCTCTTACCTGCCCTTCTATCCGGCTCAGCCGGTTCACCAGGTCTTTATACTCTTTCTCGGAACGCTCCTTTGTCTTATGACCGTGACAGCACGCTCCTTCTTCTTTTCTGATATTTTCTTCCATATTCGCTTCCCTCACAGCTGTTTCTTTCCTGATCTTTCTTCCCTTCTTCTGCACTCATTATATACCCCCTGGGGGTATATTGCAAGCATTTTTTCAGTCTTTTCAGAAGGCGTCTGCTTTCCAGGCAGTTTCTGCTGTGATATAATATCAGAAAATACGGCGTCTGCTCTTTTTCAGAGCTTTTCCATAAAACATTTCCCATAAAAGAGGAGGAACCCTATGTACCAGGCATCAGCAAAGCGTTACGAGACTATGAAATATCATTATTGCGGAAACAGCGGTCTGAAGCTTCCGGCAGTTTCCTTCGGACTGTGGCATAATTTCGGCGACAACGCATCCTATGACACTATGAAAGAGCTTTGTTTTACTGCCTTTGACAACGGGATTACACATTTTGATCTGGCAAATAATTACGGGCCTGCCTATGGAAGCGCAGAGACTAATTTCGGGAAAATTTTGAAAGAAGAACTGAGAAGCTACCGCGACGAACTTCTCATCAGCACGAAAGCCGGTTACGATATGTGGAAAGGACCGTACGGCAACTGGGGAAGCAGAAAATACCTCCTTGCCAGCCTTGATCAGAGTTTAAAGCGAATGGGACTTGACTATGTAGATATTTTCTATCATCACCGTATGGACCCCAACACTCCTCTGGAAGAGACCATGGGCGCTCTGGCAC
>CAUWNO010000180.1:0-3953 GCA_963559965.1 uncultured Lachnospiraceae bacterium
GGCGGTCTGCTGAAACCCGGAATCCGAATCTCGTCCCCTGGCTGAAGATTATAAAGATTCACATAGGGATTGGCATACAGAATCGCCCAGAGCGGCACGCGGTACCGGCGGCTTAAACGGTACAGGGTGTCCCCCTTTTGTACGGTATAAAGAAAGCCATGACAATATTGCATAAGCTAAGACCTCTGTTCTTTCCTTATTCTATATAGGACTATAGTATGCACACATGCTATATATTGTGTTTCTGCCTAATTTTTAAATGCTTCCTTTATACTTTTTTTATTTGCGATCATTTTTTTGCTGGCGTATAATGATGAATAATGTCTTATGCTGACATACGCAAAAAGGAGACTGCGGACATCACCGCAAAAGATACTATCATGAATGAAATAAATACATATACCCTGGGAATCGATATCGGTTCCACTACTGTAAAAATAGCTGTTCTGAACGAGGATCACGCCATCCTCTTTTCAGATTATGAACGTCATTTTGCCAATATTCAGGAGACCCTTGCCGATCTTCTGGAAAAAACCGAAGAAAAGCTGGGAAATCTTACGCTTCATCCTGCCATTACAGGTTCCGGCGGTCTGACTCTTGCCCATCACCTTCAGGTTCCCTTTGTGCAGGAGGTTGTCGCTGTCGCCGCCGCCCTTGAGGAAACGACTCCGCAGACGGACGTCGCCATCGAGCTTGGCGGAGAGGACGCTAAAATCATTTATTTTGAGGGCGGAAATGTAGACCAGCGGATGAACGGAATCTGCGCCGGAGGAACAGGCTCTTTCATCGATCAGATGGCGTCCCTGCTTCAGACTGACGCAGCCGGACTGGATCGGTATGCCCAAAATTACCATTCCCTCTATTCGATTGCCGCACGCTGCGGCGTATTTGCAAAATCTGATATTCAGCCCCTGATTAACGAAGGCGCTACCAAGGAGGACCTTGCCGCTTCCATCTTTCAGGCTGTCGTAAACCAGACCATAAGCGGTCTGGCATGCGGAAAACCAATTCGCGGACACGTCGCATTTCTGGGCGGTCCGCTCCATTTTCTTCCGGAGCTGAAAGCCGCTTTTATCCGCACGCTGAAGCTTGACGACGAACATATTATCGCGCCGGAAAATTCTCATCTTTTTGCAGCCATAGGTTCTGCCCTGAATGCAAAGGAAGATGTTTCCGTCTCTCTGACAGACATGAAAGAGAGGCTCAAATCCCATATCCAGCTCGATTT
This sequence comes from uncultured Lachnospiraceae bacterium, assembly GCA_963559965.1. GTDB lineage: Bacteria > Bacillota > Clostridia > Lachnospirales > Lachnospiraceae > Laedolimicola. The sequence continues at coordinate 1,229 of CAUWNO010000180.1, forward strand.
TGAAGTAGCCCGCATGGAACCGCTCTTTGCATCGCCCTATGAGTACGCCCGTTTCCAGGAACGTCACAGCCGTCACGAAGTTTTGCGCGGCGACCTCCAGGCATGCCGCGGCAACTGCTTCCTCGGCATTGACGCAGGAAGCACTACAACAAAGGCTGCTCTTGTGGACGAAGACGGCGCTCTTCTCTACTCATTTTACAGCAGCAATAACGGCAGTCCCCTGAATACCACGATACGCGCCATCAAAGAAATCTACCGTTTTCTTCCCGAAGGCGCACGTATCGCCCGTTCCTGTTCCACAGGCTACGGAGAAGCTCTGATCAAAGCCGCTTTGATGCTCGACGAAGGCGAGGTAGAAACCGTCTCTCACTATTACGCGGCTGAGTTTTTTGATCCGAAGGTAGACTGCATTCTTGATATCGGCGGTCAGGATATGAAATGCATCCGCATCAAAAACCATACCGTCGACAGCGTACAGTTAAATGAAGCCTGCTCCTCCGGCTGCGGTTCCTTTATCGAGACCTTTGCCAATTCCCTCAATTACAGTGTAGAGGACTTTGCCAAAGCAGCTCTGTTTGCCAAAAATCCCATCGATCTTGGAACGCGCTGCACCGTTTTTATGAACTCCAAGGTAAAGCAGGCGCAGAAAGAGGGCGCAGAGGTGGCGGATATCTCTGCCGGACTGGCATACTCCGTCATAAAGAACGCTCTGTTCAAGGTGATCAAGGTATCGGACGCCTCCGCACTGGGCAATCATATTGTCGTACAGGGCGGAACCTTTTACAATGACGCCGTCCTGCGGAGCTTTGAAAAAATCGCCGGCTGCGAGGCAATCCGTCCCGATATTTCCGGTATCATGGGCGCTTTCGGAGCCGCTCTTATTGCCCGCGAAAGATATCAGGAGGGAATGGAAACCTCCATGCTCTCCATCGACCAGATCAACCGTCTGGAATATACGACTACCATGTCAAAATGCCGGGGCTGCACAAATAACTGCCGCCTTACGATCAACCGTTTTACAGGCGGACGCCAGTTTATCTCCGGCAACCGCTGCGAGCGCGGCATTGGACGGGAGCGCAATAAGGAGCACATTCCGAATCTCTACGAATATAAGAATAAACGCCTCTTCGACTATGAAGCTCTTCCGGCAGACAAAGCAGTCCGCGGAAAAGTCGGTATTCCCCGCGTACTGAATTTTTACGAAAATTACCCGTTCTGGCACACATTTTTTACAGAATTAAAATATGAGGTTGTACTCTCCCCCTCTTCCACACGGAAGATTTACGAGCTGGGCATCGAATCCATTCCCAGCGAATCCGAATGTTATCCGGCAAAGCTTGCTCACGGTCATGTAACCTGGCTGATACAAAAGGGACTGAAGTTCATCTTTTATCCCTGCGTTCCCTATGAGAGAAATGAATTTCCTGACGCAGGAAATCATTACAACTGCCCGATTGTGACTTCCTACGCGGAGAACATTAAAAATAATCTGGACGCATTGTCCGAAAACAACATTGATTTCTTCCACCCCTTCCTCTCCTTTGAAAGCGAAGAAATTCTGGAGAAACGGCTGACAGAGGAATTTTATACTCACTGCGGCATCCCGAAGGAAGAGACTGCCGCCGCTGCAAAAAAAGCATGGGAAGAACTCTTCCGGGCTCGCGAAGATATCCGGCAGAAAGGCGAAGAGACTCTGCGCTACATGGAAGAAACGGGACGGCACGGAATCGTCCTTGCCGGACGTCCTTACCATATCGACCCGGAAATTAACCACGGTATCCCCGAGCTTATCAATTCCTACGGGCTTGCCGTGCTGACAGAAGATTCCATAAGTCATCTCCACCCTGTGGAGCGGCCTCTCTTTGTCATGGATCAGTGGATGTATCACTCCCGCATGTATGCAGCTGCAAGCTATGTCACCACACGCGACGATCTCGATCTCATCCAGCTGAATTCCTTTGGCTGCGGCCTTGACGCCGTTACCACGGATGAAGTCAGCGATATTCTGACAAACTCCGGGAAAATCTATACCTGCCTGAAGATTGACGAGGTTAACAATCTGGGAGCTGCCAGAATCCGTATCCGCTCTCTTATCTCTGCTCTCCGCGTACGGGAAATGAAGGGAGACTGCCGTAATGTCAGCTCTTCTGCCTATGAACGTGTTATCTTCACAGAAGAAATGAGGAAAACATACACGATTCTCTGTCCGCAGATGTCGCCGATTCACTTTGACATTATTGTGCCTGCTTTCCGCGCTTCCGGCTATCAGCTGGAGCTTCTTCTGGATTCTGACCGGGCTGCTATCGACACAGGACTGAAGTATGTAAATAATGACGCCTGCTACCCCTCTCTTGTGGTTGTCGGACAAATTATAACAGCCGTGCTTTCCGGAAAATACGATCGGAGCCGTCTTGCTGTCATTATCACGCAGACAGGCGGCGGATGCCGGGCTACCAATTATATCTCTTTCATACGCCGTGCTCTCCAAAAAGCCGGATACCCTGAGATTCCTGTTATTTCCCTGAATCTCAGCGGTCTGGAGGAAAATCCCGGATTCCGCATTACGCCGAAGCTCGCGGTTAAAGGCATCTACGCTCTTATTTTCGGAGATATTTTTATGCGGGTGCTCTACCGGATGCGCCCCTACGAAAAGGAAGCCGGATCCGCTGAGCGGATGCATGAAAAATGGAAAAAGGTATGTCAGGAATTTCTGTCTCAGCCTCAT
>CAUWNO010000181.1:0-3907 GCA_963559965.1 uncultured Lachnospiraceae bacterium
CGGGCTAAGCGCCCTATGTCTGAGAATGACAAAACCTCTCTGCAAGCCAGCTTGCGCCGAGTTTTTGCCCTTCTCAGCCGCATGGCTGAATAGTTACGAGAAATAAACAGATAAGAGGAGACAGATCTATGAAAAAAGTGTTGGATGAAATTACAGGGGTAGTATCGCAAGCCTTTTTAGACAGCGGATACGAGGCGGAATATGGAAAGGTGACTCTTTCCAATCGACCGGATCTCTGTGAATATCAGTGCAACGGCGCGATGGCTGCGGCAAAGAAGTACCATTGTGCTCCGATTCAGATAGCGTCGAAGGTGACAGAGGAGCTGAAAAAGAATCCTGTGTTCCTGGAGGCGGAGGCTGTAAATCCGGGCTTCATTAATCTGAAGCTTTCGGAGAGCTATGTGCAGGAATATCTGCAGAATATGGCGGAAGATGAACGGCTGGGCTGTGATAAGACGGAGAATCCCCGTACGATTCTGATTGATTACGGCGGACCGAATGTGGCTAAGCCGCTTCATGTCGGTCATCTGCGTTCGGCGATTATCGGAGAGAGCGTGAAGAGACTGGGACGTTTTGTCGGACATCATGTCACAGGTGATATTCATCTGGGAGACTGGGGACTTCAGATGGGACTGATTATTACAGAGCTGAAGCACCGCAGACCGGAGCTTGTGTATTTTGACGAAAATTATACAGGAGAATATCCCGAGGAAGCGCCCTTTACGATAGGAGAACTGGAAGAGATTTATCCGAGCGCCAGCGCCCGTTCCAAGGAGGATGAGGCGTACCGTGAGGAGGCTATGCAGGCGACTTATCTTGTTCAGCATGGTCATAGAGGTTATCAGGCGATCCTGCATCATATCCTGCAGGTTTCCGTGACTGATTTAAAGAGAAATTATCAGAATCTCAATGTAGAATTTGATTTATGGAAGGGAGAGTCTGACGCACAGCTGTATATTCCGGATATGGTAGAGATGCTGAAGAAGGAAGGCTATGCGTATGAGAGTGAGGGAGCCCTTGTCGTTGACGTAAAAGAAGAGACGGATACGAAGGAAGTACCTCCCTGTATGATTCTGAAATCAGATGGAGCTTCTCTTTATACGACAACCGATCTTGCGACTCTTGTGGAGCGCCGCAAGCTTTTTGATCCTGATGAAGTGATTTATGTGGTGGACAAGCGTCAGGAAATGCACTTTATTCAGGTATTCCGCTGTGCGAAAAAGACAGGCATTACCGCTCCGGATACAAAGCTTGAGTTTCTGGGATTCGGAACGATGAACGGAAAGGACGGAAAGCCCTTCAAGACACGCGAGGGCGGCGTTATGCGTCTGGAATATCTGATTTCTGATATCAATGAAAAGATGTATGAGAAGATATCCGGAAATCCGGACATTTCCGCAGAGGAAGCAAGGGAGACGGCGAAGATTGTGGGTCTTTCCGCTATCAAGTACGGAGATCTTTCCAATCAGGCGTCCAAGGATTATATCTTTGATCCGGATCGCTTTACATCCTTTGAAGGAAACACAGGTCCGTACATTCTTTACACGATTGTCCGGATTAAGTCAATTCTGAATAAATATAAGGCGCAGGGAGGAAATCCTGAGGCAGGAAAGATTCCTCAGGCGGAAAGCGCAAGCCAGAAGGCGCTGATGCTGGAGCTGGCGCGTTTTAACGGCGTGCTGGAAAATGCTTTTGAAGAGCTTGCTCCGCATAAGGTCTGCGCATACATTTACGATCTGGCAAACGCATTTAACAAGTTCTATCATGAGACAAAGATTCTCGGCGAGGAAAATAAGGAAAAGCAGTCGGGAATGATAGCCGTTCTCGTTCTGACGAAGCGTATTCTTGAAACATGTATCGATGTGCTTGGCTTCGAGGCTCCGGAGAGAATGTAGATCCTGTTAAAAAGTGCAGAGAAATACTCAGAAGAATATAAAATATCCTGCGAGAAGCTGGAGAAAAAGAATGCAGGGCATACCTATGACAAAAGAGGTATGCCTTGTTTTATGGCGAAATAACTGCATTCCAAGAATAGAGCCGACGCTCCCGCCGAGGATAGCCGAGAGGAAGAGCGTCTTTTCCGGTATGCGCCATTTTCCGCGGCGTGCCTTCGATTTGTCGAGTCCCATCAGAAAAAAAGCAATAAGGTTGATGAAAATAAGGTAACAAAAAAAAGCAGTTGATAAGTGCATGAAAACCTCCTGTTAAATCCTGAATTCTGTTCCGTCGGAAGAACGGGTTCCGCGGTGTTTTCAGTCTAACATGGCGGAGAAAAATTCTCAAGAGCTGCATAACTGAATAGTTATATAATTTCATACGTTAAATGAAAAAAGTCTTGATTTTTGTATGGCGGTTTAATATAATGAGGAAAATGCGGAAAAGACAGATGTCCGCACGGGAAAGATGTGCTGCCGCGGAAAATCAGGAGGAAGAGTCATGTATTCATTGGATGAAGTAAGGGCGGTTGATCAGGAGATTGCAGAGGCAATCGAGGCGGAGATGAGCCGTCAGAACAGCCATATCGAGTTGATTGCATCAGAGAACTGGGTGTCGAAAGCTGTGATGGCAGCTATGGGAAGCCCTTTGACAAATAAGTATGCGGAAGGCTATTCCGGAAAGAGATATTACGGCGGCTGCCAGTGCGTGGACGTGGCAGAGGATCTGGCGATTGAGAGAGCAAAGAAAATATTCGGGTGTGAATATGCAAACGTTCAGCCTCATTCTGGCGCACAGGCGAATATGGCAGTCCAGTTTGCGATGCTGAAGCCCGGAGATACGATTATGGGACAGGATCTTGCCCACGGAGGTCATCTGACACACGGAAGTCCCGCAAACTTTTCTGGAATGTATTTTAAAGCGGTTCCTTACGGAGTCAATGACGACGGAGTGCTGGATTACGAGGAGATCCGCCGGATAGCTCTGGAGTGCAGACCGAAAATGATTATTGCCGGAGCCAGCGCTTATGCAAGAACGATTGATTTCAAAAAGTTCAGGGAAATCGCAGACGAGGTGGGAGCGTATCTGATGGTGGATATGGCGCATATAGCCGGTCTTGTGGCGGCAGGCGTTCATCCCAGCCCGATTCCCTATGCGCATGTAACGACTACGACGACGCATAAGACGCTGCGGGGTCCGAGGGGCGGCATGATTCTTTCTGATGCGGAAACGGCGAAAAAGTTTAATTTTAACAAGGCGGTATTTCCGGGAATTCAGGGAGGTCCGCTGATGCATGTGATTGCGGCGAAGGCAGTATGCTTTGCAGAGGCTCTGACGCCGGAATACAAGGCTTATCAGGAGCAGATTGTAAAGAATGCGAAGGCTCTTTGCAAAGGGCTTATGGATCGGGGTATTAAAATTGTGTCAGGCGGCACAGACAACCATCTGATGCTTCTTGATCTGACTCCGTTTGATGTAACCGGTAAAGAGGCAGAGCGTCTTCTGGATGCGGCAAATATTACGGCAAATAAAAATACGATACCCAATGATCCGAAATCAGCGTTCGTGACCAGCGGTATCCGTATCGGCACTCCGGCAGTTACCTCGCGCGGTCTGAAAGAGGACGACATGGAAACGGTAGCGGAAGCAGTGGCGATGATGATAAAGGAAGGCGAGAGCGCGACAGAGAAGGCAAAAGTGCTTGTAAAGAGTCTGACAGATAAATATCCGCTGGAAATGTAAAGCGAAGACGAGATACAGGCAGTTGGAAAAAAGACAGAGGGATTCCGGATGGAGAAATTTCCGGAGTCCCTTTTTTATGTATCGATAAGGAAACATTAAGGAATTATTAAATAGTATTTGCGGTATGCCTGTGTTATACTGTAGCTGTATGATACAAGATATGGCAGCGTTGGAAAATCTGTACGCTGTCAGAACCGGGAGAAGAAAAGTATGGCGCAGAAAAGAAAAC
>CAUWNO010000182.1:0-3906 GCA_963559965.1 uncultured Lachnospiraceae bacterium
ACAGTATTCCGGAGCTTGTAAACCTATAGCTTCCCTATACCGGAATACTCTCCTTCAGACACAAAGCCCCCCACCCGACCTGCGGATTCGGATATTCCCGAAAAGCGGGCAGAGCGCGTGCGCCTTTTTCCAGATATGCTCTTACCTTCTCTCCGTACAGGAATTCATCATTCCCCTCGACAATTCCCCATTCCATCAAAAGTGCTGCGCAGCCGGTCACAAAAGGGGTCGCAAAAGAGGTTCCCGTGGACGGCGCATAGCCGCCGCCCGGAACTGCCGCCATAATCTCCACGCCGGGCGCTGCCAGAGACGGACGGCTTCTTCTGTCTCCTGTATTTCCTCTCCCCGAAAAATCTGCATATGTTTCATTCCGGCTGTCATAAGCTCCGACTGCAATAATCCGGCGCGCCGTAGAGGGAATCGTAAGCGTCGTTTCTGCGGAGGGACGAAGAAACCGCGTCGACGTATTCAGAACCGCTGAACTCGGAAGCCACAGCTGGATTTTCCCGTCTTTTATTTTTCCCGGCACAAGAACAATCTTCCATACGCCGGGCGTCACATAACCATCCTTCGGAAGAAATTCTATATAAATCTCCTGCGACTGGCTGTAGGGCGACGGCTCTCCGTAATACAGAAGAAGCTCTGTATCCTCCAGAGAAAAACGCTGCGGACCCAGGATATTCTGAAGAGGCCCCACCCGCTTTCCGCCCGGACTCACAAGCGAAATATCCGCGTCGTCCAGATAAGATTTCCATATCTGAAGATTCAGCGCCGGCTCGTACTCTCCTACCGCCAGCTCAATCTCTTCTGTCTGCCCTTCAGACAGTCTTCCGGAATAATGTCCTGCCGCGTACCCTTCGTTTCCAGTGCCGATACAGATCACAGATTTCCAGAGATTCGCAACGTCAGAAATATATGTTTCCAGGAGAGACGTGCCGTCATGTGCTCCGTAGGTATTTCCGAAACTGATATTTACAGCCAGCGGAAGCCCCAGCTCCATCGCCTTTCCTATACAGTAATCGAGTCCCTGCATAAGCTCTGTCGTCCGCGGAAAATCCTCTCTGTCCGGGACGCCGAGCTTTACCACAAGAAGCAGGCTTTTTGACGCGACGCCTCTGTACCTTCCTCCGCTTGCCCGTCCGTTTCCTGCCGCAATTCCCAAAACCCTCGTGCCGTGTCCTCCGCCATCCGTACTTGGGACAAGCTCTCTCCTGCGCTCAGGATTCTCCTGGGCAAGAGCCTCGTCTATCTGTTCCCGGGTATATTCTGTCCCTATCCGGTAACCTGAAGGCGGCCTCCCGGAAATCGTCTGATCCCACAGGGCGGCAATCCGTGTCTTTCCGTCATCCGTACGAAAATCCGGATGAGCATAATCCACGCCGGAATCCAGCACCGCTACCAGCACTCCTTCTCCAAAAAGACCATTCTGTGTATTCTGCACCCCGGTAATACAGGAGGCTGCTCTCCCCTGCTCAGCAGCGAAAAACAGCCTCTTTGGTTTCTCTATATATTCTATTTCCGGGACATCGGCGAGCCGGTTCATAAGAATCTCCGGAACATTCAGAACGGCATATTCATTCCGAAGCTCTGTGACGGTGATTCCTTCCTCCTCCAGATAGAGAAGGGAACCGGAATGCTTTACAATCACTTCCCAGGTCTTTTCCTCCCTGTTAAAGCCTACCTCCAGATTCAGCGAACGCTCCCTCTCTCCGGGTTCTGCGTCAAGAGCAAGATTCAGCATATTTTCAATCTTCGGATTATTCAAGGTTTTCTCCCTTTACCGTACTTTCTCCCGATCAGACTATGCCGGAAATTTTTCTGTGTGCAGAAGTCTTCAGTCTTCTATATGAAGAATATCCATCGCCTCTCTCAGCTCCCTGACTCCTATCTGTCCCGGCGCGGAAGCTGTTCCCGCCGTCCCAAAGGTCATGGCTGAGCCGAAGATTTCACCCGAAAGACGGCTGACCGCCCCAAGCTTTCCCATAGACATGGTAACGAGGGGCTGCTTTGCATACTTTTCTTTCATTTCCCATGTAGCTGCAAGAAGCGTCAGCACGTCCCCCGGACTTTTCGGCATCGCCGCAAGCTTCAGCACATCGGCTCCGCACTCCTGCATTCTGCAAAGTCTCTTCACAATCTCTTTCCCAGAAGGCGTTCCGGAAAAATCGTGGCTGGAAGCCGTCACAAGCATCCCTGTCCTGTGCGCCGAAACGCATACGCGCCGCAAAAGCTCCTCCCCGGCAGAAAGCTCTATATCAATCATATCCGCCTGCCCGGAAGCAAGCACACAGTAAAGAAAGCGCTCATATTCCTGAGCGTCCGCCTCCATCTCTCCTCCTTCTTTTTTTGTCCTGAACGTTACAAGAAGAGGCAGATCTTCCAACTCCTCCCGGATATGATCGAGCATCCTCCAGAGCTTTTCCTCGTCCAGAGCATCTTCAAACCAGTCTGCCCTCCATTCAGCCAGATCCGGTTTTGCTTCTGTACATTCCTGTATGCGAAGATCAATCTCTTCTTTATTCCTGCCTGCAACGGGGATACAGATTGCCGGACGTCCTGTCCCCAGCTCCAGTTTTCTTATTTTAACAATATTCATGTATATTTCTCCTGATTTTATTTGCTTTTCGTTTCATTTTACCATATAATAAATGCATTGGACATATTTTTTCGGAAAATCCATGCAGCATACCGGCGAAGAGAAGCATTTGCCTCGCCGTCCGGCAGCAAAAGGCGTACGCCGAAACAATTCTCAGGAAAAGAGGTATAAGAAAATGGAAGAAAAAGTAACTATGGATGATTATGCTGACGAGCTGGAAGCCTCCTTCTGCAAGGTGCAGGAAGGCGATGTGCTGACAGGTACCGTCATCAGTATATCTGAGACAGAAGTAACGCTTGATCTGAAGTATTACACAGAAGGAATTATCCGCCTCAGCGATTATTCCGAGGATCCTTCCTTCTCTTTGCGCGATCAGGTCAGTCTGGGCGACGAGGTGACAGCCACCGTTCTGCGGACAGACGACGGTCACGGACATATCCTGCTTTCCCGCAAGGCTGCAGCCGCTGAAATGGCATGGAAGAAGCTGGAACAATATCTTGAAGACGGAACTGTGCTGGATGTAAAGGTCGGCGGCGTTGTTAAGGCAGGCGTTATCGCCTATGTAGAAGGCATCCGGGGCTTTATTCCGGCTTCCAGACTTTCTTTAAACTATGTGGAAAATCTCGAGGACTGGCTGAATAAGGATCTTCAGGTTCAGGTTATCACCGTTGATCCGGAAAAGAAAAAGCTCGTTCTCTCTGCCCGCGAGCTTCTGAAAGAAAAAGCTGCGGAAGAACGCCGTGCAAAAATCTCCAACGTTGAGGTTGGACTTGTGACAGAGGGCGTAGTTGAAAGCATCCAGCCCTACGGCGCGTTCATCGATCTCGGCGATGGTCTCTCAGGTCTCGTACATGTATCTCAGATTTCCGATAAGCGCATCAAGTCTCCGGACGCTGTCCTGAAGACCGGCGACAAGGTAAAGGTCAAAGTAATCGCCATAAAAGACGGCAAGCTGTCTCTCAGCATGAAGGCTCTCAAGGATGTGGCTGCTGAAGAAGTCCATGAAGAAAATATTGTTCTTCCTGAGACAGAAGAGCTTACGACTACTCTCGGCGATCTGTTTAAAAACATTAAGCTGTAAGTGGTAAAGAGTAAAAGAGCTGCTTCAAAATAGACGAATAATTTTCTATATATAAAACGAGGGTATCGCTCAATCACCTGATTTGATGATTTTGCGATACCCTCGTTGCTGCTTTATATAACAGGCTTCTAAGCTTCAGACGAAAACTCTGGATATCACATCCTTGATTCTCCATCGTTCCTCCGCCGTCAAAAATGCGGCGTCTGCCGCGTTCAGAAGCAGCTTCTTA
>CAUWNO010000183.1:0-3884 GCA_963559965.1 uncultured Lachnospiraceae bacterium
CACTACAGAATAGAGTATAATAACAGAAAATTCAGGAAATTTCATATAAAAGATAAAGAACGATGGAAGAGGAAAAAACAGGAAGATGTATGGAGGATAAAGATGGCTCAGCATTTATCAATTAGAGTTCCGTGGAAGGACAATGGATACACTGGTCTTATCTGCAGGAAACCCTGCTGTAATAATTCGTGTCTGTCGGAGGGCGGCTGTTTTATGTCTTCAGAGAGTTATGTAAAAACGACTATTCATCCGTATAAGGCAGGAAATAATAAGACGCACAGCCACTTCAGGGAGACAGAGCTGGTTTATCCCCCGTTTTCACTGCCGGCGAGACCTTTCGGTTGAACAATGCTTCAAAAGGCGGATAAAGACACGATTGAAATATCTGGCATATCGGTTTGCCATTGATTATGATGCGGCAAGAGAGCCGGATTTGCCGTTCTCTACCAACTGGGTTCAGGATGCAGAAAATCAGAGGGCAATTTTCAGGATTTTCTATGAGAACGTCGAGGCAGGAAAGTCTCTTGTTATTCCGTATGCAAAACAGGTTCCATTTATAGACGATACGAAGCGTGTTGTTATGGGAATCGGTCGGATAACATCTATTACAGAGCCTCCGGAGCATAATCATACAGATGAAGGAAAATTACATTCCATTTTATGGGAAACGATGATGGGCCATTCTATTCGTGAAGACAGGAAAGACGGATTTTTAATGCCGTACTGGGAAATGATGGACTACGCTGCGGAGCATCCGGAATTTGATATTCAAACGATAACAGTTTTTGCAGAGGATGATTATTTTGACGAATTTTCATATGCGACAGAACATGTATCTTATGACGCAGTGGTCAGCGTACTGCTACAGATAATAAAAGCGCTGGAAATTATCAAAGAATGTATTCCGGGAAACTGGAATGAATGTATCACCTGGACAAGGCAGCGCCTTCAGTAAGTGTGGCAGGAACGGGGACCGTTTCCCGGGCTGGGAACTATGCTGTCCGTGCTTGGATTTCAGCGAGGAGAAATGATGGCAGGAGAGCTGAGAAAAGACGCTGCCAGATGGCAGGGGTATCAGGAAAAAGCAGAAACAGCGCTGAAAAATCCGGGCGCGTATTTTTCTCAGAAAGTTCTGTCTTCCATAGGGAAGACGGAAATGGACACCTTTTACGCCCTTTCGGATGAGCGCAGAAAGCTGTTTTGGCTGCTTGCAAGAATGTCGCTGACAAAGACACAGGCATATGGAGTCTATTACCCGGAAGCATGCAGAAAAAAAGGAGTTTTCTGTTCTGATTCAGAAATACTGGAGAATCCCTATATTCTTTATGAAAAAACAAGACGGGAACCTTTTGAAACAGGAATCCCTGTAAGAAAAATAGATATGGCTGTATGTCCCCCCGGAGGATATAAGGCGCTTTAGTCCGGTTCAGGCGCCTTCGGCTGCGGAATCAGCTGATGACAGGCGCAGAATACGCGCATATCTTATTAATATTTTGGAAGAACGTACGCTGAGCGGACATACAGTATATCCCTCTGACAGGCTGATAGAAGATATAAATGGTCTGCCGATGGAACCTCCCTGCAGGATAACGGGCGATGTGTTGAATGGATGTGCAGCTTTTCTTGGGGAGGAGCTTAAGACCATAGAGTGTGCTGGGGGAGAAAAAGCTTACCAGCTGAACAGGCTGTTTGAAATGGATGAAATGATTCGTTCTTCTGTCAGAAAACGCTTGCGGGGAGCAAGGCATGAAATAGATGAGAACTGGCGGGAGATCGTTGATCACGCATTTACGGGTCAGCCGCAGAGCGAGAGAGAGGAACGTGCGCGAACGGAAAAAACAGCGATTCTTAAAGAACTTGCAGAATCACGCCTGTCTGTTTTGATCGGAGGAGCAGGCACAGGGAAAACTACGCTTCTTGCATTGTTATGTAAGTCAGAACAAATACGCAGCGGAGGCGTACTTTTGCTGGCGCCTACCGGAAAAGCAAGAGTTCGCCTGAGTCAGGCTATGCAGGCGCAGGGTGTTGACAGTACCGCAAAAACAGTAGCGCAGTTTCTTGCAGAAAGCAGACGGTTTGACGGGTATACGATGGAATACCGCCTTTCTGAAGAAGAGGCGCAAAACGTTCCATTTACCGTGATTATCGATGAAAGCTCCATGCTGACAGAAGAGATGTTCGCGGCTCTTCTTCAGGCTCTTCGCAGAAATGCGAGACGAATTATTCTTGTAGGAGATCCCAATCAGCTTCCTCCGATTGGAGCAGGCCGCCCCTTTGTCGATCTCGTTCGATACTTAAATAATAATGTCAATGAATTTCCCAGAGTTGGCAAAGGATTCGGGGAGCTTACCGTTACTATGCGTCAGCTTTCTGAAGACGGAAGTCCCAGAGGAGATACAGAGCTTTCCCGATGGTATGCAGATGATTCCGGAAATCTTGACGATAGTATTTTTATCAGGTTGCAGGAAGGGAAGACTGACAGTCATGTTTCTTTTAAAAGCTGGTCGTCGCCGGAAGAACTGGAGCAGAAAATATTTGAATCGATTGCCGAAGAAACCTGTATGGAGGATGTGAATGACATTCAGGGCTTCGATCTTTCTATCGGAGGAAATGTGGAATCCGGATGGATGAATTTTGGTTCATATCCTGAGAAGATCGAGGATTGGCAGATTCTTTCCGCATACAGAAATGATTCCACGGCAGGTACAGCGACGATGAATCGTTATATTCATCAGAAATACCGCTCCAGAGAGCCGATGCAGTTAAAGGATTGTATGGTCCGCGGAACACGGAATCTGCTTGGGACAGACGGAATCGTATTTGGCGATAAGGTGATAAATGTTCGCAATCAAAAAATAAAGGGATACAATGTCCAGACAAAAGCAATCGAAGATGGTTATGTTGCAAATGGAGAAGTAGGTATTGTAGAGAGAATCTGGCAGAAACCAAAAGACAAAAAGAATACGCATCAGGTGGTATTTTCTTCCCAGCCAAACAGGAATTATAACTGGAATTCAGCAGTTTCAGATGAAAAAAATTCAGATTTGGAACTTGCATATGCCTTGACAGTTCATAAAGCTCAGGGAAGCGAATTTGGGAAAGTGATTTTGGTATTGGGAGAGCCGGGCGGTCTTCTGTCCAGAGAACTGTTGTATACTGCAATTACAAGACAGAAGGAAAAGCTCATTATTCTGTACAATGATGCTCCGCTTCGCCTGCGCGATTATGCTTCGGATGTGTATTCAGAGACGGCAAGCAGATTTACCTGTCTGTTTGAAGCGCCTCATATTGTTCAGCATAAGCAGAAATATTATGAACAGTCGCTGATTCACAGAACACTCAAAGGCGAGATGGTCCGTTCCAAATCGGAGGTAATTATCGCGAACATGCTGTATGAGGCAGGCATTGAATATTCCTATGAAAAAGAACTGGATTTGGGTGAAGACGGTTCCTTTCTGCCGGATTTTACGATAGAAGACGCAGAGAGCGGTCTTTGTTTTTACTGGGAACACTGCGGCATGCTTGGCGAGGTACCATACAGCAGGCGTTGGCAGGAAAAGAAAGAACTTTATAAAAAACACGGGATTATCGAGGGAGAAAATCTGATTGTATCAAAAGATGCTTTGAACGGTGGGATTGACTGTACGGAGATTAGAGAACTGATTGAAAAATATTTGATTTGATATCATTCATAAGAAATAAAATACAGGAGATATCCAAATGAAAAATAAGTTTGAAGAGTTTTACTTTGAAAACGATAGAAATTATCCGGTTGATGTTTATTGGAATTTATATGATAAAAATCATCAGGAAGCAATCAGAAAGTATGAAGGGCACATGTTTTGTCCTCTCTGCAGATTGGTGCCGCTTACTGTTGCAAAAGG
>CAUWNO010000184.1:0-3876 GCA_963559965.1 uncultured Lachnospiraceae bacterium
CCGTCTGTTTTATGAATCGCAGTATAGCATAATGTTTTTTCCCGTTCAATCAGCTTTATAATATTTTAAGAAAATTTTTAAAAATTAGACCGGATTTATATGGGAAAATCAGGGTTACCGCGGTCCGGCAATCAGCGTGAGCTTCTGCGGAGCGCATACGATACGCACTCGCTTGTTCAGGAAATACGGCTCTCCGTCCGTATGGAAGGGAAGACGCCGGGAAGAATAAAATTCAGCGGATCGGACACGAAAAAGATGGATCCCCGGGAAAAAGCGGTGCAGCCCATAAAAGGCCGTCGGAAACAGCAGCGCGATGACGGCTTTGCTTAGCCCTTCTACGACGCAGATATCGAGGAAACCGTCTTCTGCGTCGGCGGCAGGACAGAATTTCAGACCGCCGCCTTCAAAGCAGCAGTTCATCGCGGCTGCAAAATAGGTACGCCGGAATACCATACTGCGTTCGTCGTCAAGGACAAGCTTTAAGGGGGAAAGACGAAGCATGATAAGTTGTTTCAGAGCTGTCCCTATGTAAGTCAGTTTTCCGAGATGAAATTTGTTCAGCAGTCCTTTCATGCGTGAGGAAACAGCCTCGTGGCAGACAGCGGCATCGAAGCCGCAGCCGCAGCTTACGGCAAAGTATTTCTGCTGTTCTCCAAGATAAGCCCGCCCCAGATCGATGCGCCGGAAATAAGACGGGTGGAGAATGTTCCGTATAGCCTGTACCGTGTCGGTGGGAAGCCCCAGAGAACGGGCGAAGTCATTACTCGATCCGGTAGGAATGTAGCCGAAGGTGACTTTGGAAAAGTCCTGAATTCCATTTAAGATTTCATTTACTGTTCCGTCTCCGCCCACGGCAACCAGAACGACACGTTCTTTGCGCCCTGTAATTTCAGCGGCAAGCTTTCCGGCGTGAAATCTGCAGGAGGTAAAAAATACACGGTATTCCACATCCTCCTGTTCCAGAATGTCTTCTGCGATTTGCCATATGCGTCTGCCATTTCCGGATCGGGATTCCGGATTTACGATAAAATAGTACATGGATATGCCTCCTGCCTCTTTAGTAAGCTAAGTATAGCATTTTATAAAAAGGGGTTCAAGACGAAGGTTCAGGAACGGCACGTTGTATTTTATTTGACGGGGCAGGACATATCGTGTACAATAGAGGAAGTATACAGACGCAAAAGTGAAAGCTTTCTGCTGTCGCAGGGATAGACAGTCTCTGAATTGTGAACACTAAACGTGAAGAAGAAAAAAGGAGCTTCAGATGAAGAAAGCAGTAATTATCGGCGCCGGCCCTGCGGGAGTTACGGCAGCTTATGAATTATTAAAACAGTCAAAGGACTATGAGGTGCTGGTACTGGAGGAGAGTCAGGAGATAGGAGGTATCTCCCGTACTGTGCGCTATAATGGAAACCGAATGGATATCGGAGGACATCGTTTCTTTTCCAAGGATGACCGGGTGACCGAGTGGTGGGAAAATATCATGCCGCTTCAGGGTGCGCCTTCCTATGACGATAAGGTTCTGGGACGCACAGTACCGCTTAAGGAAGGCGGTCCGGACCCGGAAAAAGAGGATCGCGTCATGCTGACGCGTAACCGCGTATCCCGTATTTATTATAATAAGAAATTCTTTGATTATCCGATTAAGATTAATGCAAAGCTTTTTAAGAATATGGGCTTGTCTGATACAGTAGTGGCAGGCTGCAGCTATCTGAAAGCCGCTGTGGCGAAGAAGCCGGAGGATTCTCTGGAGAACTTCTACATCAACTGCTTTGGACGCAAGCTGTATTCCATGTTCTTTGAGGGCTACACAGAGAAGCTTTGGGGACGTCACCCCAGCGAGATTGACGCATCCTGGGGAGCGCAGAGAACGAAGGGGCTTTCCGTTATGGGAGTTCTGAAGGACAATCTGCAGAAGCTGATGCCAAAGAAACAGGATAAGCATCAGGTTCAGACTTCTCTGATTGAGGAATTTAATTATCCGAAGTTCGGTCCCGGACAGCTCTGGGAGACGGCTGCGGCAGAAGTCGAGAAGATGGGCGGCGAGATTCGCAAGGGCTGCCAGGTGACAAAGCTTCATACGGCAGACGGAAGAGTACAGAGCCTTTCTTATGTAAAGGATGGGGAAGAATTTACGATAGACGGAGATGTCTTTATTTCCTCTATGCCGATTAAAGACCTGGTGGCAGGAATGAACGATGTGCCGCAGGAGATGAGCATGGTTGCAGCAGGGCTGCCCTATCGTGATTTTGTGACAGTTGGTCTTCTTGTGAACAAACTGAACCTTAAGAATGAGACGGCTCTGAAGACGCTGAGCAACATTGTTCCGGACTGCTGGATTTATGTGCAGGATGTGGGAGTGAAGCTGGGACGTATTCAGGTCTTTAACAACTGGTCTCCGTATCTTGTTGCCAATCCGGAAGATACAGTCTGGATCGGTCTGGAATATTTCTGTACAGAGGGCGATAAATACTGGAATATGACGGAAGAGGAATGGGTGAAGTTCGGTGTTTCTGAGCTGCTCAAGATGGGCGTTATTTCCAGTGAAAAAGATGTTCTGGATTCGCACCGCGAGAAGGTGAAAAAGGCATACCCGGCATACTTTGACACCTACGACAGGATGGATGAGCTGATTGCATATCTCGATCGTTTTGAAAACCTGTACTGTGTGGGAAGAAACGGACAGCACCGCTACAACAATATGGATCACTCTATGGCGACCTCTTTCGAGGCAGTGGGAAATATTCTGAGCGGAAGAAAAGACAAGAAAAATATCTGGTCTGTAAATACAGAGAAGGAATATCACGAAGAGAAAAAAGAAGAAAAATAATTCCTGCATGAGCAGACGATAAAAAAGAGGAGTGGAATCATCCATGACAGATGATTCCACTCCTCTTTTTTATTTTATCCGGTTAAAAATTTATACGGCAAATTTCTGCCAGTAGCTGACAATGAAGATAAAGATCACGATGAGCGGCAGAATAAAGCTGACATAGAATCTTGCCCATTTGGGGAAATTGATTCCATTTCCTGCGTCGGCTTCACCGATAAATTTATCCCAGCCCCAGCCGTAGCGGCTCGTACAGAACAGAAGATACGCAAGGCTTCCCAACGGAAGCAGGTTGTTTGATACAATAAAGTCTTCGAGATCCTGAATGGTGCTTCCGGCTCCGAGAGGAGCAAAACCGCTCCAGAGATTGAAGCCCAGAACACAGGGCATCGAAAGGATAAGAATAAGCACCAGATTAACAAGCACAGACTTTTTACGGCTCCAGCCCCAGAGGTCAATGCCGAAGCTGATGATATTTTCAAAGACGGCAATAATGGTAGAAAGCGCTGCAAAGCTCATAAAGATAAAGAAGAGCGTTCCCCAGAAGCGGCCTCCTGCCATCTGGTTGAAGATATTCGGAAGTGTGACGAATACAAGTCCCGGTCCTTCTCCCGGATCAACGCCAAATGCAAAGCAGGCAGGGAAAATAACAAGTCCAGCCATCAGAGCAACCATAGTATCAAGAAGACAGATGTTTACAGTCTCCCCGGTGAGCGTTCTGTCGCGGCTGATATAGCTTCCGAAGATAGCCATAGCGCCGATGCCGAGACTCAGGGTGAAGAAGGACTGTCCCATGGCGGCAAAGATAGCTTCACCGAGTCCGTTCTCCGCCATCTTTTTAAAATCAGGGACAAGGTAAAAACGAAGCCCTGCGCCGGCACCCTCCAAGGTAACGCTTCGTGCGCAGAGAACAATCAGAATGACAAAAAGAAAAGCCATCATAATCTTGGTAATGCGTTCTACGCCGTTCTGCAGCCCCATACTGCAGATGCCAAAGCCCAGAAGAACAATTACGATCATCCAGAAGGTAAGCGGTCCGGGCTGAG
>CAUWNO010000185.1:0-3850 GCA_963559965.1 uncultured Lachnospiraceae bacterium
ACCGAACGGTACGCACGGTGGTGTGAGAGGACGGCGGTTAGTCACCGCCTCCTATTCGATTCAAAATAAAACCTCCAATCAAATTTTTCCTGTTTGTGTGTACTATTTCTCAATAAAACCCTCACCCAGAACTTCATTTGTCTCTGTTACCATTATAAATGCTCCCGGATCTATTTCATGTGCCGCAGATGTAATTAAATGAAACTGTGATTTTGAACAGGCGCAAAGCAACACATCCTTTTTCGCCTGTGTATAGCTTCCAATCGCTTTTACAATTGTAGATCCTCTTCCTGTAATCCGGCTGATATGGTCTGCAAGTGACTGACCTTGATCTGTGATAATGATCAACAAACGCCCAGCTCCAATTCCATACAATATTTTATCCAATACTACTGATGCAGCAAAAGATGAGATCAAACCATAGAGAACTGCATCTCCACTTCCCCAGACTGGCCATCCCAAAAGTATAACCAGAAAATCCGTTCCCATTGTAACCATCCCCAGAGAAAAATGTGGATGAGTAACTTTTATGGTCATTGTCAGAAAATCCATTCCACCAGAACTGCTTCCTCTCATATAAAAAAAGGCCATACCAGTTCCCAGACAGATTCCGGAATATAACGCAGCCATCAAGGGGCTTCCTGCATAAGCCGGCGTAAACGGAAATATAATATCAACCATAAAGTTCGTAATAAAAATGGTACAGGCTGTTTTTATGAGAAACTGTTTTCCTACAAACCTATATCCAATTATAACCAAAGGAATATTTAAAATCAATGTTGTAGCACCAATCGGTAAGCGCCATAAATAATTTATAATAAGTGCCAGACCTGAAATGCCTCCCGGGGAAAAGTCAGCCATTTTTGCAAAGGTATAAATTCCCATAGCAAAAAAAATCCCCCCGATAATATCACATAGCAAGTCTATGAATACTGTTCTCAAGCTCCATTCTGTTTTTGTATACATATTTTCCCCTTCTACAAAATCAGTCAAATTACTTTACAGACAACAAAAGCTGTTGCCTTTTGCAACAGCCTTTGCCAATTCCATTATATTACTGAGCATTTTCTGCAAGATAATCCTGCATTGCCTGCTGAAGCTCTTTATCTGCTTCTTCAGGAGTGATAGACTCCCCGAACAATTCCTGGCAGGTTGACTGATGGACTTCAGAAACTGCAGGTGGAAGATACTGATCATACCACAGCTGAATAGAAGATGCATCCAATGCAGCATTTAAGTTCTCCACGCTGATCTCATCGGTAATAAGGTCTGCTACATTTGTAACTGGCGGCAAATATCCTGCATCAACAGAATACTGAACATTTTCATCTGTGTAGAAGCAGCTTACAAGTTCAACAGCGGCTTTCAGTTTATCGCCGGTACAATTAAAGGTAGCAAAACAGTCACCTACTGTTCCAATCTGAATAGAAGCATCCGCATCACTGCCGTCCACTGCCGGGAATGGGAACCAGCCGATCTTCTGATAGAATTCTTCACTGTCTGCTTTAAATGTAGAGGTCTGCCATGTTCCCTGTAACGTCATAGCTGCAGTTTCCTGATACATTAACTGTTTATCCTGTCCATCATCAAAACTGAGACTGTTGACCCCTTCCGGGAAATAGCCTTTTTCTACCCAGTCAATAATTTTTTCTCCTGCATATTTGAAACATTCATCTTCAAAGGAACCGGTTCCTGCATAAGCATCCTGGAAAGGTTTCAGGCCCGCATAGCGTGTAGCTAGTCCCATAAAAAACATAGAACCTGTCCATTTTGACTGATTTGCCAGTGCAAATGGTGTAATTCCAGCTTCTACCAGCTTGTCACAGTCTGCTTCCAATTCAGAAATAGTTGTAGGTTCTTCCGTAATTCCCACTTGCTCAAATAAATCTTTGTTATAGTAAAAGCCCTCAATTGCAATGTTCAATACCGGCAAAGCATAGATTTCATCATTTACGCTTCCCTGTGCCAGACCGGATGCCATTACTTTAGAATCAAGCCCCATTTCTTTTACCAGGTCTGTAACCGGCTGCGCAAACCCTGCATTTATATACTCTGTAAGAGGTCCACCAGACCAGTTTGTGTACACATCCGGACATTCACCTGAAGACATCGCAATTGTAAGTTTCTCCTTGTAATTATCTGTAGGATAATTAACCAGTTCTGCAGTATAGCCACTTGTGGTAGTCTCATTAAATGTATCAACTGCTCTTTGCAGGATCGTTGCATCTGGCTCATTCGTTCCAATGCTCCAGAATGTAATAACCTTGTCATCATCAGCTGCTGCCACATTCATAGGCATGCCGGCAAATACAGAAGTCACCATCACTGCACTTGTAATTAAAGAAACAACCTTTTTTCTCATGAAATACCCTCCTTTATTATAATAAATGCATTAAGTTTATATTATTCTGATATAACTGATAAAACTGCTCTTTTCTCACTGAATAAATTTCTGAGACAGCGGAATCCGGTAGAAATTCTCTACCTATCTTGATCAGATCTTTTAACTGAGAAAAATCCGCAACTGCTCCCACACCAATGGCTGCAATCAAAGCATCCCCATAAGATGCACCAATGGAGTATTTCGGCACTTGCACAGGGTATCCGGTTACATCAGCAATAATCTGAAGCCATGTATCATTTTTCGCACCACCGCCAGTACAGATCAATGTATCAAGAGGCTGATGATGTTCTTTTAATAAAGCAATAAACTGATCTATGGAATATGCAACAGCTTCCAATGCAGCACGATAAATATGATCTCTTGTATGGTTCATCAACAAGCCAAAAATTACCCCTTTTGCATAGGGATCATTAATAGGAACCCGCTCCCCTGCAAAATAGGGAAGAACAAGTACCCCATCACTTCCCGGAGCAATCCCAGCACTTTTTTCAGCTAAAACCTTATAGGCATTTTCTCCACCTGCTTTTTCAGCCTGTACCAAATCCGGATACATAGTATCGCGGATCCACTTTGTGAGATTTCCTGCCGTATTTGTTCCCCCATCTACAGAATACCTTCCGGGAACAAGATAAGGAGAACCGCTCAGCATTGGAATATGAACCATTTTATCTGTACAATAAATCATAAATGCCGTAGATCCCAATTGTATCATGAAATCCCCCGTTGAAACAACGCCTGAGCTGATTGCTTCTGCGCCGGAGTCATCGGTTCCTGTTACAACTGGTACTCCTGTCGGAATTCCTGTAGCTATAGAAGCCTTATCTGTAATATAGCCTACAATATCTGTCGTCTTCGCAGGTCTGGCAAGCTGATCCGTTCTACATACAAATCCTGTTTCTTCCTCTGATTGTATTTCCCCGTTTTTTTTATAAAGTGGTTCAAAACATGAAATCAGGAAATAATCGATCACATACTCATCTGTAAGTTTTGCTGTGAGAAAAGAAGATGCAGTTAAAAAATGGGCTGCCTTCTTCCATATTTCAGGCTCATTTTTCTTTAACCACAGAATTTTGGGAACACAATCTGAAGACACGAAAGACCTATGCATATTTCTTTCCAGATATTCCTTTCCATAATGTCTCTCCAGATCAGAGACCACTTCCATTCCCCTGGAGTCAATACCATACAAAATTGCTTTTCTTAGTGGCATACAATCTCTGTCAACAGGAACCACATCACATCCAAGGGCACTGATTCCCACACCGGCAATCTTTTTCGGATCCTGTACTGTATTCGCTATGATTTGTTGACTAAGCTTACATACATCTCCCCACCAGACAGTCTCTGCATCCTGTTCAAAATATCCAGGTCTTGGATTTTCAAATTCATGTTCCACTGTAATACTGTACAAAACAGTCCCGGATTCATCAATCAGTGTTCCCTTTG
>CAUWNO010000186.1:0-3823 GCA_963559965.1 uncultured Lachnospiraceae bacterium
TGCTCCCTGACGTATGAGATTATGGCAGCCCTCGCTCAAAGTCTCTCCCAGAGGACCTGGGACGGCATATATCTCCCGTCCCTGTTCCAGGGCGCAGTCCGCCGTAATCAAAGACCCGCTCTTCTTCCTTGCTTCTATTATAAGTACCGCATCGGCAAGGCCGCTTAAAATTCTGTTGCGCAGCGGAAACAGATGACGCAGCGGACGCGTACCCGGCGGACACTCTGAAATGAGCCCTCCCCGTTTTTCAAGCTCCATGTAGATATCTCTGTTTTCCTCCGGATAGCACACGTCCGCTCCGCTTCCCAGAACGGCGTATGTCTTTCCTCCTGCTGCAAGCGCTCCCCTGTGACCCCACGCATCGATCCCCCTCGCCATTCCTCCAAGAATTGCCGTACCTGCCTGCGCCAGCTCTCCTGCAAACCACTGCGCTATGCTCTTTCCGTAGCTGCTGCAGTCTCTTGCTCCTATCACAGCCACTGCCGGAAGCTTTTCCGGAGGCAGTTCTCCTCTGAAAAAAAGACCGTACGGAGCATCGGAAATGTCCCGAAGCCGTCTCGGATATTCCGCGTCCTCTCTTGTAACAAACCGTATGCCCAGACGTTCCAGCCGCTCCTTTTCTCCTGTGAAGTCCCACTTTTCTCTTTCCCGGCAGACTGACGCAAGCTTCGCCGCATTTCCCGGAAACGCCTCCGTAAGCTCCTCTGTCTTTCGCTCAAACACCTCTCTGGGAGAACCGTATCTTTCCAGAAGACGGTGCTCCAGTCCCGGTTCTGAAAAAAAGCCGCTGCAAAACCACTGCCAGTACCCTCTGTCCTCTGTCTCCATTTTCTATACTCCTCTCATCCATTCATTTCTGTCCGGAGGCCGGTAGCCCATCGCTTCCAAAATATGCTCTTCTCCTATTCTGCTTTTCCCGTCCAGATCGGCAATCGTTCTTGCCACCCGAAGAATTCTGTGATAAGACCTGGCGCTGAAGGGAAGCGTCTCAAACATGCTCTGCAAAAGCCTGTCCTCCTTTTCCCCGATACGACAGAATCTTTCCGTCTCCTTTGCACTCAACCCGGCGTTATGGAGAACAGCCAGCCCCTGATATCTCTCTTTCTGAATCCTGTGCGCCGTTTCCACGCGTCTTCGGATAGTCTCTGAACTTTCATTTTCTTCCCTGCTCTGAAGCTCTTCATAGGAAAGAGGCGGCGCCTCTGCACAGATATCGATTCTGTCAAGAATCGGCTGGCTCAGCCTTCCAAGATAGCGCTTTATCTCTCCTGCCGGACACTGGCAGCGGCTTCTGTCCGGATAATAACCGCAGCTGCAGGGGTTCATCGCAGCTACCAGCATAAAATCAGCCGGGAAAATATAGCTTCCCCCTGATCGGGAAATACAGATTCTCCGTTCTTCCAGAGGCTGTCTTAAAATTTCCAGTACCGCCCGCTTAAACTCCAGAAATTCATCCAGAAACAAAATGCCGCCCGTACTCAGAGAAATCTCTCCTGGCGTCGGCATCCGACCGCTTCCGGCAAGCGCCTCCGGCGTAATGGTATGGTGAGGCGCCCGGAACGGACGCCTGCTAAGAAAAGAATTTTCTTCTGGCAGAAGACCCGCCGCACTGTAGATTTTCGTCAGGCGCAGACATTCCTCCAGACTCATAGATGGAAGAATTCCCGGCATTCTCTTTGCAACCATCGTCTTTCCTGAACCGGGAGGTCCTATCATCAGAAAATTGTGCATTCCGGCTGCTGCAATTTCCGCCGCCCTTCTGAGCGTCTTCTGTCCGTTTATCTGTGAAAAATCCTCCTCCGGATATTCTGACGTCTTCTCAAGGAGCTTCTGCAAATCTACCCTGCTTCTTTCCGCCTTCCCGGGATGACGCAGAATCTCTATCATCTCAGCCAGATGGGATACGCCCGTCACCTCTACTTCTTCAATAACCGCCCCTTCCTCTGCATTTCCCTTCGGCACGATACACCGCCTGACTCCTGCCGCCTTTGCGGCTTCCACAAGCGCCAGAACGCCTGGAATCCGCAGCACCTGCCCGCTCAGACTTAATTCTCCTGCAATCATCACCTGTTCCAGATTTTTCGCCGGAAGCTTCTGCATAGATGCAAGCACAGCCGCCGCCACCGGAAGATCAAAACGGGAACCTGCCTTTCTGACCCCTGCCGGAGCCAGATTCACCGTAATCCTTTTCGCCGGAAGAGGATAGCCTGCGTTGCGCAGCGCCGTCCTTACCCGGTCACCTGCCTCCTTAACCTCACTTGCAAGATAGCCCACCATCTGAAACTGCGGCATTCCCTCGCTTACGTCTGCCTCCACCCTCACAGGATACGCGTCCACGCCGCTGATGCCTGCTGACAATACTTTGCTGAACACCTCTTTCCTCCTTTCCCCTCTGCCTCTCTCACTTTTTTCTTATTACTCTTCCTTATTACGTTTTCTTATTACGTCTTCTTATGATGTTGTTCTTATTACTTCTTATTTTTTTACTTCTTATTGCTGGAACTGTCCCGGCGAATGCCGGATGAAAATAAGACGCGCAGAAACTGCGCCCTGAATTTCTTTTATTATATCTCATTATCTGAAAAATGTCATGCTTTTTTACATATTTTTCTTTTTATACTCTTAATAAAATCACCTTCACCGGAGAGAGGAAGGGACCGCCGTCCGGATTTTTATACGGCGGCAGCCCCGGATGCTACTGAAAATATTCGCGAAGCTTCAGCAGAGCATTTTTCTCAATTCTACTGATATAAGAGCGGGAAATACCGAGTTCTTCGGCGATTTCCCGCTGCGTATATTCTCTTCCATTGTAAAGCCCGTACCGCATGATAAGGACGCGTCTCTCCCTGGGACTGAGCACTTCCTCCAGAAGCTCATACAGCCTTTTACTGTCTGCCTTCAGACTGATCTGGGAGAATACGTCTCTCTCACTGCTTTCCATAATATCAAGCAGATGAATTTCATTTCCCTCTTTGTCTGTCCCGATAGGCTCATAACAGGAGGTCTCCCGCGCCGTTTTCTTTTTTGCGCGGAAGTACATCAGAAGCTCATTTTCTACACAGCGCGCCGCATACGTCGCCAGACGCGAGCCTTTTCCACTGTCAAAGGTAGAAATCGCTTTAATCAGTCCTATCGTTCCAATGGAAATCAAATCCTCTGTTTCTTCGTCCTGACTCTGATACTTCTTTACAATGTGAGCCACCAGACGAAGATTATGCTCCACCAGAATATTTCGCGCCTGAGCATCGCCCTCTCTCAGCCTCTGCAGATAATACTGCTCCTCTCTCGCCGGTAATGGTTGCGGAAAAGTCTTCAAAAAGGCACCTCTTTGGTGGATTTATATTATCTTATGATAACATCCCGAAAGAAGTGCCTTTCCCTTATTCACGATTCACTTTTTTTGAAAATCCCAGCGCCTTTAACGCGTTTTCCGCATGCCATACGAAATCATCTTCCGCACCCAGAGAAAAAACAACTTCTTTTCCTCCTATCGAAACAATGTCCGCACTCTGGCACTCATGATACTCTGTAAGCAGAAGACTGAGTCCGGCATAACTACCTGTACGGAAATACCATTTTTCAAACAGCAAGAGTAGAATCTTTGTTTCTCCCAAGATATATTCTGTTGACTCAACAAGCTCTGCGTCTATCCCGTCTTTTAATTTTGAACAGATACTCTCCTTCACTTCCGGAAGCTCATACTGTTTTTCCATGTACATTGTAGTCTTTTTGCTTGCCACACTCTCTCCTTTCCGATTTCCATGAATCCTCTTTTATCTATCCCTTTCTGCGAAGAATATCATAAGCTTCCGCCTGTTCTGAC
>CAUWNO010000187.1:0-3817 GCA_963559965.1 uncultured Lachnospiraceae bacterium
GCCCTATGTCTGAGAATGACAAAACCTCTCTGCAAGCCAGCTTGCGTCGAGTTTTGCCCTTCTCAGCCGCATGGCTGAATAGTTACAAAAGCCGTTGTTTTGTAAAAACCCTTGACAGTGAAGCCCTGCGCGTGATATGATAGCATGGCGAATGGAAGTAGGCTTTTTTTTTATGCCTAAAAAACGACAGCTCTGCGGCAGACGCGAGTATGCCGGAGCAGTCATTCAGTAAAAAATAAGCGGAGGTGGAAGTCGTGCGCGTAAAGATCACATTGGCATGTACAGAGTGCAAACAGCGGAACTACAACATGACAAAAGAGAAGAAGAACCATCCGGACCGGATGGAGACCAGCAAGTACTGCAGATTCTGCAAGAAGCACACACTGCACAAAGAAACGAAGTAAGATGCAGGAAAGGATAGTGGGACGATGAGCGAAGCAGCAGAAAAGGCCCCGAAGAAAACCGAGAAGCCTCAGAAAAAGAGCTGGTTCAAGGGTCTGAAGTCCGAGTTCAAGAAGATTATGTGGCCGGACAAAAAGACGGTAATGAAGCAGACGGTTGCAGTAGTGCTTACATCCATAGCTCTGGGCATTATCATCAAGATTCTGGACGTAGTACTGTCTTATGGAATCGATGTGCTGATTAGTTTATAGGAGTGAGAATATGGCAGAGGCAAACTGGTATGTAGTTCATACCTATTCCGGATACGAGAACAAGGTTAAGGCCAACATTGAGAAAACAATTGAAAACAGACACCTTGAGGAGCAGATTCTCGAAGTGAGAGTTCCGATGCAGGACGTAGTCGAGATGAAGAACGGAGCAAGGAAGCAGGTTCAGAAGAAGATGTTTCCGGGTTATGTTCTGATCAATATGGTGATGAACGACGATACATGGTACGTAGTTCGCAACACCAGAGGTGTGACCGGCTTTGTTGGACCGGGATCCAAGCCGGTTCCTCTGACAGAGGCAGAGATGCGCCCGCTCGGAATCCAGTCTGAAAATGTCGTAGTTGATTTCAAAGAGGGAGACACGGTTACGGTTACAGGCGGTATCTGGGCTGACACGGTGGGCGTGATTCAGGCTATGAATCACAGCAAACAGTGCGTAATCATCAACGTGGATCTCTTCGGCAGAGAGACGCCGGTAGAAATTAGTTTCTCAGAAGTAAGAAAAATGTAACACCTATCAACAATGCATGTGGGAGGGAGAAACCCAAAGACCCGCAATTACCACAAGGAGGTGCCTAAAATGGCAAAAAAAGTAACAGGTTATATTAAATTACAGATTCCTGCTGGAAAGGCAACACCGGCTCCGCCTGTAGGTCCGGCTCTTGGACAGCACGGCGTGAACATCGTAGAGTTCACAAAGCAGTTCAACGCAAGAACCGCAGATCAGGACGGAATGATTATTCCGGTTGTTATCACAGTTTATGCAGACAGATCTTTCAGCTTCATCACAAAGACTCCGCCGGCAGCAGTTCTTCTGAAGAAGGCTTGCAACCTGCAGTCTGGTTCCGGTGTACCGAACAAGACTAAGGTAGCTACAATCTCCAGAGCAGAGGTTCAGAAGATTGCCGAGCTGAAAATGCCGGACCTGAATGCAGCAAGCATCGACGCAGCAATCAGCATGATTGCCGGAACAGCTCGCAGCATGGGTATTACGGTAACAGACTAATCAGAAACTGTATAACAATGTCAGACGTGGGAGGGAGTAACCCTGAATCCCGCAATTACCACCAGGAGGTTATTTAATATGAAACATGGAAAGAAGTATGTTGAGGCTTCTAAGCTCTACGACAAACAGGCTCAGTATGATAAAGAAGAGGCAGTAGCTATCGTAAAGAAGCTTGCTACCGCAAAATTTGATGAGACCATCGAGGCTCATATCCGTACAGGCTGTGACGGACGTCACGCAGATCAGCAGATCCGCGGCGCCGTAGTTCTGCCGCACGGAACCGGCAAGACCGCCCGCGTGCTTGTATTTGCAAAGAATGCAAAGGCTGACGAGGCACAGGCAGCAGGCGCAGACTTCGTAGGAGCAGAGGAACTGATTCCGAAGATCCAGAACGAAGGATGGCTGGACTTTGACGTAGTAGTAGCTACCCCGGACATGATGGGCGTTGTAGGACGTCTGGGACGTGTACTTGGACCCAAGGGTCTGATGCCGAACCCGAAGGCTGGAACGGTAACTATGGACGTTACAAAGGCTATCCAGGAGATTAAGGCTGGTAAGATTGAGTACCGACTGGACAAGACAAACATTATCCACGTGCCGATTGGAAAAGCTTCCTTCACCGAGGAGCAGTTAGCGGACAACTTCCAGACGCTGATCGATGCAATCAATAAGGCTAAGCCGGCAGCTGTAAAAGGCCAGTACCTGAAGAGTGTAACAATCACTCCGACCATGGGACCGGGCGTGAAGCTGAACACAGCAAAGCTTGCGTAAACAGAGTTTACAAAAAGTAACTATTCAGCCATGCATCTCGGATTTACGCAGCTAACGCTGCTCACCGCCGCATACGCGGCTAAATCCTCGATTTGTCTAAGCGCCATATGTCTGAGAAGGACAAAACCTCTCTGCAAGCCAGCTTGCGTCAAGTTTTTGCCCTTCTCAGCCGCATGGCTGAATAGTTAAAAAAACTGATTGACATTCATAAAAAGATATGCTATGCTTTCATAGCATGTAACACGACCCGAAGACAGCAGGTGCCGAAAGGCATAAGGTGAATACGCCTGCCGAGGACGATACATTCATTTTGGATGAATTATGAAGCCTCTCTGTCTTTGCGGCAGAGGGGCTTTTCTTGTTAGATACAGGAGATTCTTCCCGGAATTTCCTGCTCTGTATCGGGTTGGTGTAAATCTAAAAAGGAGGTATACCATCATGGCAAAGGTCGAGTTGAAGAAACCGATCGTAGCGGAGATTGCCGAGAGTATCGACGGCGCTCAGTCTGTAGTTCTGGTAAACTACTGCGGTCTGACTGTAGAAGAAGATACCAGACTTCGTAAAGAGCTCAGAGAGAACGGCGTAAGCTACAAGGTTTACAAAAACACGATGATGAACTTCGCGTTCAAGGGAACTCCCTGCGAGAGCCTTGCTCCCCAGCTGGAAGGCCCGAACGCTATCGCGATCTCCAAGACAGACGCTACGGCGCCGGCAAGAATCCTTGCAAAGTTTGCAAAGGAGGCAAAGGCTCTTGAGATCAAGGGCGGTATCGTAGAAGGAACTTACTACGACGCTGCGGGAATGGATGCGATTGCAAAGGTTCCGTCCAGAGAAGAACTGCTCGGAAAGCTGCTTGGAAGCATTCAGTCTCCGATTACAAACCTGGCACGCGTTCTGAATCAGATCGCAGAGTCTCAGGCAGAGGCATAAGAGAGAAAAAAATTATTTCATTGTGCCTTAAGAAATGTTGTTAAGATTAAATAAGAAAAATCAGGAGGAAAATAAAATGGCAAAGTTGACCACCGCTGAGTTTATTGAGGCGATCAAAGAGTTATCCGTATTAGAGCTGAACGAGCTGGTAAAGGCTTGTGAGGAAGAGTTTGGCGTATCTGCAGCAGCAGGCGTAGTTGTAGCAGCAGCAGGCGCTGGAGATGCAGCAGCAGCTGAGGAGAAGGATTCCTTCGACGTAGAGCTGACAAGCGCTGGAGATGCTAAGGTTAAGGTTATCAAGGTTGTTCGTGAAGTTACAGGACTTGGTCTGAAGGAAGCTAAGGATCTGGTAGACGGCGCTCCGAAGGTAATCAAAGAGGGCGTTTCTAAGGCTGAGGCAGACGAGCTGAAGGCTAAGCTTGAGGAGCAGGGAGCAACAGTT
>CAUWNO010000188.1:0-3814 GCA_963559965.1 uncultured Lachnospiraceae bacterium
TTCCTTCTGGACTATACAGTATTCCATTTCGAGGCAGAGGAAAAGCTTCAGGAAGAATCCGGCTATCCTGCTTTTGCCGCTCACAAGGAGCTTCATCAGGAGTTTGTAAAGGCTGTACACGAGCTTCTGGATATGCTTGAGGAAGAAGAGGGTCCCACAGACGCTTTCGTTGCCGCTGTGAATAAGAATATCACTGACTGGCTTCTGAACCATATTCAGGTACAGGATAAAGCTGTAGCCGCATATGTACAGACACATTCCAACTAAGAAGTAAGTTGATTCATCCTTTCATATTGTTATGCTGAAAATCCGGTACTGTTTCTGAAATTCAGAAAAGGTCCCGGATTTTCGCATCTTTATATGACGCTGCCATAACGCCTGAGGGTATACCGCAGCAGGATTTTTCCGTCCCGGAAAATTTTCTCCTGAAACTGAAAGCTCAGACTTCGGATAAGCGCCAGGGACGCTTCGTTCCGGATGTCTGTAAAAGCGCTGATTTCTTCCAGCTCGAGAACGTCTTCCGCATAAGAGAGAATTGCACGGCAGGCTTCTTTCGCATAACCCTGCCTTCTATATTCCTTTCCGATAATGTATCCCAGACTGATTTCCGGTTCCTCCCGAAATTCTGAAATCTCAAAGCCAGCTCTTCCTATCAGGCTTTTACTTTTCTTTTCTTCTATCACCCAGATCCCAAACTGATAAAATTCGTACATACAGGAAATATATGCCCGGACCTCTTCCTCGCTCTCCCAGAATTCTACGCCGTCCCCGTCTTCCTCCTGAGCCAGCAGACGGAGCGCTTCAAAATCCTCCGGCGTCATCTCCCGAATCAGAAGCCTCTCTGTCTCGGCTATGATAAGCGGCAGCCCCAGCGCTCTCCTGTGAATGTTCTGAAAAAAGGAAGCGTCCGTCTCCTCAAATCCCTCCACAAGAATTCTGCACCGGGACAGCCTCTGCCCTTTGATCTCCGGATTCAGAACGCCCACACAGAACATCCCCTGTTCCAAAGCCAGCTCTTCCTGCCTGTCCGTCTCTGCCAGGCAGAGGACTTCTTTTTCATCCGCCGAAAGAATCTGACATGCCTTCCGGTATTCCTCCGGCTCTTCTCCCTCTATCCATATCAAAGGAAGACCGCTCTTTTTAAGCTCTCTTTCCAGCTCTTTTGTCCTTGCCGCCGCTGCCACAAGACCTTTCAGCATAAAAAACTCCTTTACGTTCTTCCCCTTTTCCGTTAAGATATAGGTATTATCGTACGCCTTTTCTTTTTCAGAAAAAGCGTACAGGAAAAAGGAGAATGCATATGTCACAGAATCCAGTTGTTACATTTGAAATGGAAAACGGCGATATCATCAAAGCAGAGCTTTATCCCGATGTCGCACCGAACACAGTCCGCAATTTCATCAGCCTTGTAAACAAGGGCTTTTACAACGGACTTATTTTTCACCGTGTGATCAGAGGCTTTATGATTCAGGGAGGATGCCCGGACGGTGTCGGAACAGGCGGTCCCGGCTACTCTATCAAAGGCGAGTTCTCTCAGAACGGCTTCCGCAACGACCTTGCCCATACGCCGGGCGTGCTTTCCATGGCAAGAGCCATGCATCCCGATTCTGCAGGTTCCCAGTTTTTCATCATGCATCAGACCTCTCCGCATCTTGACGGAGCTTATGCAGCTTTCGGAAAAGTTGTCGAAGGTCTTGACGCTGTAAACCGCATCGCCGAGACGGCAACCGATTTCCGCGATCGCCCCCTGGCACCTCAGGTGATGAAGAGTGTCACTGTTGAAACCTTCGGAGAGGACTATCCTGAACCGGAAACTGTCTGACAGACGTTTCGCCGTGCCGCGGAGGAAGACTTATTCTTCTTCCCTGGCGCGGCTTTTTATTTTACGGAAATGTTCTTTCAGCTCTTTTTCATATCCGCTGTCGGACAGCTCATAAAAACGCTCGCCCAAAACTTCGGAAGGAAGATACTGCTGTTCCACATAATGGTTCGGGTAATCATGCGCATACTTATAGCCCGTGCCGTGCCCCATTTTTCCGGCTCCGCCGTAATGTGCGTCCTGAAGGTGCGGAGGAACGCTGGTACGCCTGCTCTTCACAGATTTCATAGCCTTTTCAATAGCCATAACCGAAGAATTGCTCTTCGGCGCGCACGCCACATAGGACGCCGCCTGCGCCAGAATAATCTGAGCCTCCGGAAAGCCAACGCGCTCCACAGCCTGCGCCGCGGAAACAGCCACAGTCAGAGCCATGGGATCGGCATTTCCCACGTCCTCGGAAGCGCAGATCATAATTCTGCGGGCAATAAAGCGCTCGTCCTCCCCTGCATAAATCATCTTTGCCAGATAATAGACTGCCGCGTCCGGATCGGAACCTCTCATACTCTTGATAAACGCCGAAATCGTATCGTAGTGATTGTCTCCCGCCTTATCGTATCGCACCGTCCTTTTCTGAATACATTCCGACACCACATCAAGCGTCAGATGAATCAGTCCGTCCTCCGACTTCTTTGTCGTCAGAACGCCCAGCTCTACCGCATTCAGCGCCAGCCTTGCGTCTCCTCCCGCCATATCGGCAAGAAAATCAGCCGCCTCCTCTGTAATCTGTGCATGATAAGCACCCATGCCGCGTTCCTTGTCGCTGACAGCCCTGTAAATCAGCTCCAGCACATCCTTCTTTTCCAGCGGCTTCAGTTCAAATATCACGGAACGGGATAAAAGCGCTCCGTTTACCTCAAAGTAAGGATTTTCCGTCGTTGCTCCGATAAGGATCAGCGTCCCGTCTTCCACAAACGGGAGAAGATAATCCTGCTGTCCCTTATTAAAACGGTGAATCTCATCTACAAAAAGAATCGTCTTGCGGCGGTACATGCCAAGGTTGTCCTTTGCCTTTGCCACGACCGCCTCCATATCCTTCTTCCCTGCAACTGTGGCGTTCAGCTGGGTAAAATCCGCCTTCGTCGTATTTGCGATAACACGGGCTATCGTCGTCTTTCCCGTCCCCGGAGGGCCGTAAAAAATGACGGAGCTGAGCTTATCCGCCCGTATTGCCCGGTAAAGCAGCTTGTCCTCCCCCAGAATATGCTTCTGTCCCACAATCTCTTCCAGCGTTCTGGGACGCAGGCGGGAAGCCAGAGGAGCCTCCTGCTCCAGTGTACTTTCCCGCATATAATCAAACAAATCCATTTGTATTCCTCCTTGTCCGTATCTCACGGACTGTCCTGTCATTCGAGAATCAGCTCGTCTGCCGTTACAAATTCAAAGCCCTCCGCCTGCAGAAGATCTACAATGCGCAGCGCCGCCTCCACACTGCTTTTATAGGAATCATGCAGAAGAATAATATCATTGTCCTCCGCCTCCGAAACGACGCTCTCAACGATTCTGTCTGCATTTGACGTATTCCAGTCCAGAGGGTCCACCGACCAGAAAACGGGAATCAGCATGACTTCACATTCCAGTTCCCTGTTCCAGCTTCCAAACGGCGGACGCACATATTCCACCGGCTGTCCTGTAATCGCTGTAATTCTGTCGCTTGTACTGCGTATCTCCTCACAGGCTTCCTCCTGGGAAAGCTTCGTAATATCTGTATGCGCATAGGTGTGATTGCCCAGCAGATGCCCTTCCTTTGCCATACGCCTGACAATGTCCTCCCGCCCCTCAAGATTGCAGCCCAGCAGAAAAAACGTCGCTTTTACGCCTCTTGCCGCCAGACCGTCGAGAAGCTGCTCCGTGTAATAAGGGTGAGGCCCGTCGTCAAAGGTCAGGGCAATCCTCTTTCCCTCCTGCGCCGCGCTTTTCATCTCCGAAAAAGCCGAT
>CAUWNO010000189.1:0-3757 GCA_963559965.1 uncultured Lachnospiraceae bacterium
ACTTGAAGTCGGGTACTACTGTAAAGTACTGCCATACCTTCTTATCCAGTCCTGCCTTTGCGAACTCCTCGCGCAGGATAGCGTCTGACTCACGGACAGCTTCCAGACGATCTCTTGTGATAGCGCCGAGGCAACGAACGCCAAGTCCCGGTCCCGGGAACGGCTGACGGTAAACCATTTCAGCAGGCAGGCCAAGCTCAATGCCGCAGGCACGGACTTCGTCCTTGAAGAGCTGTTTTAACGGCTCTACCAGCTCAAACTGCAAATCTTCCGGAAGTCCTCCCACATTGTGATGAGATTTTACCATTTTTGCAGTCTTGGTTCCGCTCTCGATAATGTCCGGATAAATCGTTCCCTGTCCAAGGAAATCGATGCCTTCCAGCTTTCTCGCTTCTTCCTCAAAAACACGGATAAATTCTCCGCCGATAATCTTTCTCTTCTCTTCCGGGTCGGATACATTTTCCAGCTTTCCAAGGAAACGCTCCGTAGCGTCTACATAAATCAGATTTGCATGAAGCTGGTTGCGGAATACTTCTACAACGCTTTCAGATTCATTTTTCCGCATCAGACCATGGTTTACATGTACGCAGACGAGCTGCTGTCCTATCGCCTTGATCAGCATCGCTGCAACTACAGAAGAATCCACGCCGCCTGACAGCGCCAGAAGAACCTTTCTGTCTCCCACCTGTCTGCGGATCAGCTCTACCTGATCTTCGATAAAATTCTTCATATTCCAGTTTGCTTCGGCCTTGCATTCCTCAAATACAAACTTTTTCAGCGTCTCCTGATCCGGCAGGCTGTCAAACTGAACATCGCATCTAGATGCAGGATAGTCTACGGAAATCACCGGGTATCCCCATGTATAAAGCTCCGGTCTTACTTCCACTTCTTTTCCGTCTACCACGCGGTTTTCTCCGCCGTTTAAAATAATACCTTTTACATTGTCAAGAGCTTTTATTTCTTCCTCTGTAATATCATGCGGATGAATCTCGCTGTATACGCCAAGTTCACGAATCTCCCGGGCAAGCACTGTGTTTTCTGTGCTTCCCAGATCCAAAATAACAATCATATCCTGCTTCATTTGTCTCTCCTTTTAACTGGTCAGATTATTTCCAACATTTTTATTTTACTGATTTTCCTTTAGTTTCGCAAGCAATATTTCAAATATTCTCTATCCTCTACTGCGGAAGCTGTCACAGCTCTTTTTATCGCCTGCTGCATCGCCTTTGCCGCCAGAGTTCCTACCACATTTACGTCGCTTTCTACCTCTCCCGCGCTGCAGGCATAGATGCTGTCTCCGTCAGCCATAGTCCCGACCGGATTGATACATCTTGCATACGCATTTCTTGCCATAGAGGCGATTTTGTTCAGCTTTGCCTTATCAAAACGTGCGTTGCACACGATACAGCCGATCGTCGTATTCGTGTGAAACAAATCCTGAGGCGTCGTCATCATTTCTACAAACGCCTCTTCCAAATCCACAAATTTTGTTCTTTCCGCATTCATAAGACCTGCTATCTTTTGTCCGTTCTCCGGATCAAAAACGTCTCCAAATGCATTGACAACTACGACAGCCGCTATCTTCAGCTCCCCTGCCTGAAGCGCATAGATGCCCAGACCGGACTTTGCCGCCCGTTCCATTCCAAACAGCTTTCCTACGCTGGCTCCCGTTCCTGCCCCGACATTTCCCATGGATACATCGCAGCCTTCCAGCGCCTTTTTGCATGCCTCGTATCCCATATCCGCATCTGGGCGAAGATCACTTCTTCCGTAACCCAGATCGAAAATGCAGGACTGACAGACAAGAGGTACTTTGGAAAATCCTGTATCATATCCAATTCCATGCTCCTCCAGGCAACGCATCACACCGTCCGACGCTGCCAGACCGTACGCGCTTCCTCCTGACAGCACGACAGCGTTCAGCGGATTATCTGCCGTCATACTGTCTGTAAGCGGCGTTTCCCTCGACGCCGGACCTCCCCCGCTGATGTCGCAGCCTGTCTGTGCTCCCCTCTTAAAATACAATACGCTTACGCCTGTCTTTGCTTCATCATTCTGCGCATGTCCAATGGATACGCCGTCTATCTCTGTAATTGCGATTTCCCTTATAAATCCGCTCATGGAACGTCCTCCTATTCCGACAAGATACCGCTTTCTCTCCCCTGTTCCCGCATCAAAATAGAGAAAAGCCGCCATAAATGCGGCTCAAATTTCTTCCGAACACAATGAAAACAGAGTGCGCAAAACTATTCGGCAACTACTGCCGTTCCACTCGCCGTTACCATAAGCATTCCATTATCTGCTCCGAGCACCTCATAATCAATATCTACGCCTACAACCGCATTGGCTCCCAGAGCCGCCGCACGCTGTTCCATTTCTTTCAGAGCATTCTGTCTCGCCTGAACAAGCTCTTCCTCATAACTTCCTGATCTTCCTCCGAAAAAGTTACTGAAAGAAGCCGCAATATCACGCACGAAATTTACGCCGGATATGACCTCTCCAAATACGATTCCCTTATATTCCGTAATTCTTTTTCCTTCAACAGATGCTGTCGTTGTAACTACCATTCCCATTCCTCCGTTTCTTCCCCCTAAAGGATGCTGTGGAAGCAGGAAAGCTCCCGTTTACTGTTACAAAATACATTACAAAATCTATTATTTATATCATAGCAAAAATCATTTTAAGATACAATCGTTTCCCTGAAGAAAAGTCACTCCTTGAAAATCCTCTTTGTCTGTTCAAAGAAAGTGTCGAAATCAAATGACTTCGACACTTTCTCCCTGTCAGCAAAATACTATTCTACTTCTCTTCCGTTAACTCCTTCCACCTTTTATTGTCCCTCAAAAAATCATATTCCTCATCATCCCGGAAGCTTTTCAGCAGAGTCTCTTTTAACTCCTTCACGAACTCTTCTTTTGCCTCTTTAAAATTCATATGTTCGTAAAGGAAACTCTTTCTGAAGTCCTGGATGTGTTCCACGCCGGACAGCAGCTCTTCCATAGCGGCAACCACAGCGTCTGCATCCTTTTCCATCACTGCCAGCTCAAAGCCGCTTAACGCCTCGTGGTATCTTCCCATTTCAAAGCATTTCGCAAATTCCTTTTGCTTATTTGCAAGCATATGCGCCTTCTTCATATCGCCGTCCTCCACCGCGAGCGTATACATGCCCTGCAGCTCCATGCTG
This sequence comes from uncultured Lachnospiraceae bacterium, assembly GCA_963559965.1. GTDB lineage: Bacteria > Bacillota > Clostridia > Lachnospirales > Lachnospiraceae > Laedolimicola. Next base: position 3,185 of record CAUWNO010000189.1, read on the forward strand.
ACCCTCTGATAATCCGAAAACAGAAGCTCCTCATAAGCCCTGTATGCCTCGTCCGTCCGCCCTGTTCCGGCGTAAATCTGCGCCTGCTTTCTTTTCTTCTCCGGATTTTGCAAGGATAAGTACCTCAGATACTTTTCCGCTTCTTCATACTGCTTTTTTCTCATATAAAATCCAATCAGAGAATCTGCCGCTCTGACGCGCAGCTCTTCCTTTTCGCTGTTCAGCACACGGACATACAGCGAGCAGAGATATTCCTCGTATTTCTCCTCTTCCGGAAGCTCCTGTATCAGACACTGCGCCTCAAAAATCACTGCCAGATTCAAAATAAGCTCTTCACAGTTCGGATACTGCTCCAGCTTTTTCTTTGCCCACTGAAAAGCTTCGTCATAAGATTCTTCTTTTAATCTCGTGTCCGCTTCTCTGACAATTTCATTGATTTCCTCTTCCGTCAGATTTTCACGGAAGGACAGCAGGGTATCCACAGAAATGTCCAGAAGTCTGGCAATCGGCGCTAACAGCATAATATCCGGATAGGAATTTTCATTTTCCCATTTATTTACCGCCGGAGCTGTC
>CAUWNO010000190.1:0-3744 GCA_963559965.1 uncultured Lachnospiraceae bacterium
TCGAGGGAGTGGGAACTTCCTCCCGGAAGTCCCCGAGTGTTATGAATGAAATACTGATATGTGTTCTTGCTACATTCTTAATATAACAGGTAATTATGTCTAACCTGTGTACAGCTTCTAAAAAAAATATAAAGTAGATTAAGAAATTCTTACGAAAGCCGAAAGAAAGCAAAAACCTTATCCGTACGCCATTACAGCACCTTAGAAAGGAAATCCCTGAGACGCGGATCCTGGGGATTTCCGAAAAACTCCTCCGGTGTATTTTCTTCCTTAATTACGCCTTCGTCCATAAATACGACGCGCGTTGCGACCTCTCTGGCGAAACCCATCTCATGCGTTACGACAACCATCGTCATACCGTCGTCCGCCAGCTTTTTCATCAGTTCCAGAACCTCTCCAACCATTTCCGGATCGAGAGCAGACGTCGGCTCGTCGAAGAGAATCACCTCCGGGTTCATGGCAAGAGAACGCACAATCGCAATTCTCTGCTTCTGACCTCCCGAAAGCTCAGACGGATAAGACTCTGCCTTTTCCTCCAGATTTACAAGCTTCAGAAGACGCATCGCCTCCGCTTCCGCCTCCGCCTTCGTCTTAAGCTTCAGCTCTACCGGCGCCAGCATGATATTCTGCTTGACGGTCAGGTTCGCAAACAGATTAAAATGCTGGAATACCATTCCCATACGCCGTCTGATTTTATTCACATCTGTATCCGGCGCAGTAATTTCCTGCCCGTCGAACACAATGCTTCCGCCTGTGGGCTGCTCAAGCAGATTCAGGCATCGCAGAAATGTCGATTTTCCTGAACCGGACGGTCCGATGATAACCACCTTTTCACCCGGCTTAATATGCATGTCGATATGTGAAATAACTTTGTTGTCTCCGAATTCTTTTGATAAGCCCTTAACGTATATCACTCTGTCTCATCCTCCTCTCAAGCCTGCTCATAAGCCAGGACAGGAACAATACAATCACAAGATAGATTGCCGCAATCGCAAAAAACGGAACAAGAGCCTGATACGTCTTCGCCTGAATAATCATAGCTCCCTTTGTAAGGTCTTTCAGACCGATAACCGTCACAACGGACGTCTCCTTCACAAGCGTAATCAGCTCATTTCCAAGAGCCGGAAGAACATTTTTGAAAGCCTGCGGAATAATAATGCAACGCATGGTAGTCGCATAGGTAAGCCCGACGGAGCGACCTGCCTCCATCTGTCCTTTGTCAATCGACATAATTCCTGAGCGGACAATTTCCGCAATATAGGCTCCGGAGTTGATTCCGAAGGAAAGGATCGCACAGCGTATCATATTGCCGTCCGTAGCCCGAGCGCTTGCCCAGATCACAAACCACATAATCAGAAGCTGTACCAGCATAGGCGTTCCGCGGATTACCGTCAGATAAATCTGGCAGATACCGTTTGCCAGCTGCAAAACAATTCCCTTCTTTTTCTCCGTCTGCTGATCATGTGCAGAACGGATAATCGCCACAATGACACCGAGAACAATTCCTATCAGAAGCGCAAAGATGGTCACGAGCAAAGTCACGCCCAGACCACGGATAAAGTACTGATAGTTATTGTCCAGAATAAACGTCTGATATATTCCCGTTTTCAGACCTTCTATAAAGTTTCCCACTTGTTCCTGCCCCTTTCCCTTTCTTTACCACCTTACCGCAAAAGCAGGGGCGTTCTGAAACGAACGCCCTGCTGATGCTCTGTTGTCAATTACTCTGCCTTGATATACTTATCCAGGATTCCCTGAATGGTTCCGTCATCCTTCAGCTCCTGCATCGCTGTATTCAGCGCGTCCTTAAGAGCCGTATTCTCCTTGCCTACTGCAATCGCATAATCCTCAACGGCATACTTGGTATCCAGAATCTTCAGTCCTTCGTTTGCCTCTACGAAGCTGATAGCCGGCTGCTCATCAACTACTACGCAGTCTACCTTGCCCTGAAGAAGAGCCTGTACCGCTGTCGCACCGTTTGTATAAGCGATAACGCTGTCATCACCGTAGTCTTCAGAGCAGAACGTATGGCTTGTCGTTCCCTCCTGCACGCCGATCAGCTTTCCATCCAGATCGTCTACGGAAGCAATCTCAGAATCCTCTGTCACGATAATCGCCTGTACGCCTGTTGCATAGGAATCTGTGAAATCTACGTTCTTAAGACGCTCCTCGTCAACCGTCATTCCGGCAATTCCCACATCTACCTTACCAGACTGAACTGCTGTTACAATCGCTGCAAAGTCCATATCTACAACCTCAAGCTTAAGTCCAAGCTTTGCTGCCAGTGCTTCTGCGATTTCTGTATCAATACCTACAATCTTGTCTCCGTCATAAAACTCATACGGCGGGAACGCTGCATTTGTACCCATAGTCAGAACACCGTCGGATACTGTCTTGATTTCTGCAGAAGCATCTGCTGTTCCTTCCTCTGATTCTGCCGTTGTTTCTGTCTCTGCCGCTGCCGGCGTCTCCTCTTTTGCTGTATCCTCTGCCTTTGAGCCGCAAGCTGTCATTGTTACGCACATCGCGCCGATCAGAAGCGCTGCCATTAATTTTTTCATCATTTTTTCCTCCCATACTGAAAATAAATATAAAACAGGAACGTCTCCTGTTCCTTAACTTATGCTCCATTTTATCATTTTTTCAGGAAAATGCAAGAGTAAAGATGCATAAATTTGAATAAATATTGCATAAATTTTCGTTTCTTATACACAGAAGGGCTGCTCTTTCTGCTCAGACGCACCCTGTTCGACATTGACAACAGAGAGGAATGTGCTATACTTAGACCCTAAGCAACGGCGTTTCTTCCTTATAAACATATGGAAGGCACCGGGAAAAACGAGGATTTATAAGATGAATATTTTAGAATGGTTAAAAGTTTTACTTCTCGGCATTGTAGAAGGCATCACCGAATGGCTTCCCGTCAGCAGTACGGGACACATGATTCTTGTGGAAGAATTTATTCATTTAAATGTAAGCGATGACTTTATGAAAATGTTTCTGGTCGTCATACAGCTTGGCGCGATTCTTGCCGTAGTCGTCCTGTATTTTCAAAAACTCTGGCCTTTCACTTCTCCTTCCAAAGGATGGGTAAAAAAAGATACCTGGTCTCTCTGGTTCAAGGTTCTTGTGGCAATCCTGCCTGCAACTATCATAGGAATTCCTTTTGACGACAAGATTGACGCTCTTTTTTATAATTATCAGACCGTCGCCTTTACATTAATTCTCTATGGTATTCTTTTTATCGTTATCGAGAACAGAAACAAAAACAGGACTCCTTCCGTGACTTCCTTTCAGGAACTCAGCTATCCGATGGCATTCTTTATCGGAGCCTTTCAGGTACTTGCCCTGATTCCGGGAACCTCCCGCTCCGGCGCTACGATTCTCGGGGCTATGCTCCTTGGAACTTCCCGCTATATTGCCGCAGAGTTCAGCTTCTTTCTCGCCATCCCCGTCATGTTCGGAGCCAGCTTCTTAAAACTTGTCAAGTTCGGCTTTGATTTTACGGGAACAGAGCTTGCCATCCTGCTCGTCGGCATGGTCACCGCCTTCGTCGTTTCCATTCTTGCCATCAAGTTTCTTATGGGATATATCAAGAAAAATGATTTCAAGGCGTTCGGTTACTATCGAATCATTCTCGGCGTTATTGTCGTCGCATATTTCCTGTTCGCAGGCTGATTTCATACAGGAGCAGAAAAGCGCTGCATAATCATCCATCTCAGATGATTATGCAGCGCTTCTTTT
>CAUWNO010000191.1:0-3733 GCA_963559965.1 uncultured Lachnospiraceae bacterium
TCGACCTCGCCCTTGGAAAGCAAGACAACCGTCTCCACCCCCGCAGTATGCGGGAACATATCAACCGGCTGCACCTTTTCGATCTGATAGCGTCCGTCTTCGCACAAAATTTTCAGATCTCTGGCAAGCGTTGCCGAGTCGCAGCTTACATAGACAATGCGCTCCGGCTCCATCTTGAGCATGGTATTCAGACAGGCTTCATCGCAGCCTTTACGGGGAGGATCGACCACGATCACGTCTGCAAGGATTCCTTCCTTTTCATATTTCTCCGGAAGCACCTCTTCCGCCTTTCCTTCAAAAAACTCCACGTTCTCCATACCGTTCAGCTCTGCGTTTCTGCGGGCGTCTTCTACAGCCTGGGGCACAATCTCCACGCCAAAGACCTTGCCTGCCTTTTGAGCAAGGAACAGGGAAATGGTTCCGATTCCGCAGTAAAGCTCCCAGACTGTCTCATTTCCTGTGAGCTGCGCATAATCGAGAGCCGTGCGGTACAACTTCTCTGTCTGTGCCGGATTTACCTGATAAAAGGACAGCGGAGAAATCTGATAGCTGATATCTCCGATACGGTCCGTAATATAAGTCTTGCCTCGGACGGGAATCACTTCTTCTCCCAGAATCACATTGGTGTTTTTCCTGTTTATATTAAGGGAAAAGCTGGTCATCCCCGGAATTTTGAACAGAGCGTCTGCCAGAAGCTCTGCTTTCGGGAAGCTTCGCCCGTTTATCACAAGGCATACCATCAGCTCGCCTGTGGCGAAGCCCTTTCTTATCAGAACGTGACGCAGAAGCCCCTTGCCGGTACTCTCATTGTAAGGCTCTATCCCATGCCGGTTCATAAACTGCAGGATCAGTTCCAGAATCTCTTTATTCTCCCGAACGCCGATAGCGCAGTCTGTTCCCGGAACAATCGTATGTGTTCTGCCTGCATAGAAGCCGGTTACAATTCGTCCTTCTTTGTCTTTTCCAAACGGAAACTGTGCTTTATTTCTGTAATGATAAGGATTCTCCATTCCCAGAACCGGCAAAACTTCAGGTTCTGAAAAACCGCCGATGCGGATCAGATTTTCTCTTACCTTCTGCTGCTTGTAAGAGAGCTGCTTTTCATAGGAAAGAGCCTGTATCTGACAGCCGCCGCACCTTCTGTGAAGGGCGCACTGAGGCGTCGTCCTGTCTGGAGAGGCTTCTAGAATCTTCTCCAGGCGGGCGTATCCATATGTTTTTTTTGCCTTTGTAATGCGAACCTCTGCCAAATCACCCGGCAGCGCATCCTTAATAAAGAGAGGGTATCCGTCAGCTCTCCCGATTCCCTCTCCATCATTTCCTATCGCGTCTATACGCACGGTAATCAAATCATTCTTTTTCAACATACGCCTCCGTTCAGATCTCTGTTTTTCTGAGATTGGATTCAAAAAGACGGTTGTAGCCCAGCCAGCCCTGATTAGAGCCTGCGGCACGGAAAATTTCTTTAAGCGTCTGCATTTTTGCGTCTGTATTATCTGCAAGATTCAGAGCCATCGCCTCTGCAAGAGCCGGTTTCTTCGGAGAACCATACTCCAGCTCCCCGTGATGAGCCAGAATACAGTGCTTCAGCTCATTTTCCAGTTTTTTAGGAAATCCGGCGATTCTGCGGGCGCGTTCTCCCACCATTTCGCTTCCTATTGCAATATGTCCGAGAAGCTGACCCTCGTCTGTATAATCATTTTCAGGGAAATCAGAAAGCTCATACACTTTTCCGATATCATGGCACATAGCCGCTGTATACAAAAGATCCCTGTTTAAGATCGTATATGCCTTTACATAGTACTCACAGAGCCTGCACACACTTAAGGTATGCTCAAGAAGTCCTCCCATAAAGCTGTGATGTACACTCTTGGCTGCGGAATGGAATTTGAATGCGCGCACAAACTCTGTATCCTCCACAAAGAGGCTGTGGAGAAGCGCCCGAAGATGCGGCTCCTTCACCTGATTTGCATATCCCATAAGCTCTCCGTACATTTCTTCTATGTCGCAGTCGCTGACCGGAAGATAATCTGCCGGATTATATTCTTCTTCTCTTGCCTTGCGGGCACGCTTGATATTCAGCTGCAAGGCTCCCTGAAAGCTTATTGCCTCCGCGACGATTTCTACATAATCAAGAGCCTCGAACTCGTCGATTCCCTGTGAATTGGGATCCCAGATTTTTGCGTCTGCAACCCCTGTCTTATCCTGAAGAAGCACATTGTCGTATGCCTTACCATTTTTTGTCGTAGCCGAATTTCTCTGTTTGCAGAGATAAATGCCGGAAATGCGCTCACCTTCCCGCATGGTTTCAATAAATTTCATCTGTTTCTCCTCGCTGTCTTTTATTCCAGTACGTCCAGCTTTACGCTGCACATAATTTCCTTATATCCCTCGCGGCCCTGCCGCATGATTTTCACCTGAATCACCTGCTCCTTGGAAAACTTCAGAAGCATTTCCTGAATCTCTGTCAGGGACAAGGCTGCCTGTCCGTTAATTTCTGTGATAATATCGCCTGGCTGGATTCCTCCATTCAATGCGGGCGATTCCGCTTCAACGCCCGACACATAAACGCCCGTGGGAATCTCCTGCTTTTCTGATATTTCCTCTGTCACCTGTGTTCCGTGAATTCCCATGTATACGATGTCCTGACTGTTTGACAGATGTTCTATCACCGTCTTCATATCTGAAACCGCATACGCCGTCAGAACTTCCTCATTGTTAATATCCAGATACGTATCTTCTATCAGTCCTATTACCTGGCCATCCAGATTCAGAAGAACCCCGCTCGCCTCTTTGGAGCGTTCCATATCTGTGACGAGAAGCGAATACTCGCCGTCAATCACGTTTGCCTTGTGTCCCGTTACGGTAAGATTCCCAAACTTCACAGAACCTGCTGTTCCGGCAGGGCTTCCAACTGCAATCACCGGCTCTCCCGGTCTTAAACTTTTAGAGCTTCCCAGATCTGCCATCTGAATCGTTTCCATTGTACCTTCCTGTACGTCCGCCAGATTGACGCTGAGAACCGCCAGATTCTTCACCTTATCGTATGTCTTCAGAACAGCGCTCAGACTTGTTCCGTCAGCAAAAGCCGCCTGCAGCCTGTCCGCATTCTGTACTCTCGAATAAGAAGTAAGGATCAGGATCTCCACGCCATTATTTCCGACCAGCAGTCCCGAAGTCTGACTTCTGCTTTCATAGGTCTCGTTGAACCAGTCCGTATCGCTGATGGCAGCCGTCACAGTCACCATACTTCTGGACGCCGCATCAGCCACGCCTCTGAGCTTCACAAAGAGCTTCCTGTAATCCTCCAGCTCAAGCTCCTTTTCCTCTGTAATGACGACCGGCTCCTGCTGTTCTGTATCCGCTTCCTGCTGCCCCTCTTCTTCGTCCTCTCTTGGAATCGAAATCTCCGTCTTCTCTTCCTGCCCCAACGCTTTCTCCATAAAAGGGCGCACTGCCACAAAGGCAAAGCAGGCTACCACACCGCACACAGCAGCCAGAAGAAGCTGCAGAAAAATCCTGCGCAGCGTCTTATTCTGATAAAGCGGCTGTCTTTTTATCTTTTCTTTTACAAAAGAAAATTCCTGTTCGTCCCGTTGCTTTTCTTCCGTCATACGATCCTCCGTAAAACCGAACACAATCACTGGAAACATTTTTATTCTAATACATTTTCTTACGGGTGTCCAGCGGTTCATAGCCCTTCGTTCCTTTTGATTTTTCTTTTCTCCTGCAT
>CAUWNO010000192.1:0-3677 GCA_963559965.1 uncultured Lachnospiraceae bacterium
TCCTTGATACTAATTTAGCATAACGAAATACAAAAATCAATGTAAAAGATACAAGAATTTTAATAAATCATGTTGACAAATCAAAAAACTTGTATTAAATTAGAAATACAAGAAATCTTGTAATAATACAAGAGACAAAAGAGGAGGAGTGAATTATGGGGACAAACTATATGATGACCGCGGACGAAGTAGCTGCGGAACTGGGGATTTCCAAGGGTCATGCTTATAAAATGATCCGGCAGATGAACGAGGAACTGGAAAAAGCCGGGTTCATCGTTGTAGCAGGTAAGATTCCGAGGGCTTTTTGGGAAAAGAAGTTTTTCGGATATCAGACGTCAGCGTAAGGAGGGATGGATATGCCAGCATATAAGGACGAAAAGCAAAATACCTGGTACTGTCTGTTTTATTACAGAGATTGGCAGGGAAACAAGAAGAAAAGGCAAAAAAGGGGGTTCAGAACAAAGAAAGAGGCTCTTGAGTGGGAAAACAACTATAAGTTAACGGCCAATGCAAACATGGATATGACGATGGGAGCGTTCGTGGAGATTTATTTCCGGGATAAAAAGGGAGAATTGAAAGAGCGGTCAGTAAAAAATAAACGATATATGATAGAAGCGCATATTCTTCCGTATTTTAAGGACAGACCCATGAACAGCATTACCCCGTCAGATATTATCCAATGGCAGAATGAAATGCGGACAAAGGGGTTTGCCCAGACCTATCTCCGTATGATACAGAATCAGATCACAGCGCTGTTCAATCACGCGAGCAATATTTACGGCCTGGGGAACAATCCCTGTAAAAAAGTAAAGAAGATGGGAAAGGCGGATGCGGATAAATTGGATTTTTGGACAAAAGATGAATACGACAAATTTATCAGCGGAATGGAGGAAGGGGACAGGTATTACACGATTTTCGAGGTACTGTTCTGGACAGGCTGCCGAGAGGGAGAAATGCTGGCCCTGACAAAATCAGATATTGACTTTGCAAGGAATCAAATCAGTATTAGTAAAACCTATTACCGTGCTGAGGGGCGGGATATTATTACGACGCCGAAAACAGAGCAGTCGGCAAGAGTCATTGATATTCCACAGTTTTTAACACAGGAGTTGAAAGATTATGTGGATAAACTCTATGGAATATCGGACAACGAGAGGATATTTCCCATTGTGCCGGAGGCGGTACAGCACAAGCTGAAACGGGAGTGTGAGAAAAGCGGAGTGAAGAAAATCCGCGTACACGACCTCCGTCACAGCCACGTGGCTTATCTGATTCATCAGGGAGTAGAGCCATTGATTATCAAAGAACGCCTGGGCCACCGAGACATTAAAATGACCCTGAATACCTACGGCCATTTGTATCCGAACCAGCAGAGGAAGGTAGCGGATATGTTGAACAACCAAAAAGAAAAGAGCCTCAGCAGCGGCAATGGTAGAGGCACAAGATAACAGGAACACTCTGCTATTTCGATGTAAATACAACATCAGTATAGCAGAGTGTTTTATGTATGATAAATAGGAAATGAGGTTTGTTCACAGAGAAACGAGAGCGTGACACGCTCCCGTAAAAGACAACCAGGACGGAAGTCACAGGGCGAAGACGGGAGTTTGTAGCTGCTCCGGGAAAGGATTTAGAAGCCCTCGGCGTTTGAGAGCGAAATACACCCATCGCATAAACTTCGTTTATGCTCTGTGTATTTCGCCCTTGCAGGGGGCTTGGCTGCCGAAAGGCAGAGAGTTCGTAAACAGGCGCCGGAGCGCCTACTCACAAAGAAAGATGGTGTTGCTTATAGCGAGAAATTCATTTATTCAGTTATCGAAGCTGCCAAACGTAAAGGGCAGGATTAACTATATCGCCAGTCCTGCCAGACAGGAAAATCTCTATGCCGTGTATGAAACTACGGAGCGGAAATTCTGGTCAGAACTGGCAAAATGTAATCAGGAAGAGTTCCGGAAGAGTGGAGCAGACGGCCAGTGTATTGAAGCCAGGGAATTGATTATTGCCTTGCCAGAGAGTTTTACGGAGTATTATCCCCGCCGCTATGTATTAGCGTTATTTACAGACCATTTTAAAGAACAGTACGGAGTGGAGTGTATTGCGGCGCTGCACCACAATAAGCGAAAGACCAACTACCACATCCACCTGGTTTTCTCGGAGCGGAAGAAGCTGGAGAAACCTATTATAAAGGTGGCTTCCAGAAACATGTTCTATGATGAACGAGGCGTCCATGTCAGGACGAAGAAAGAGATACTGGACGAGTATGGGGAGATAAGGCCGGGCTGCAGCGTCATAAAGAAGGGAGAAGTTTACAAAAAAAAGCTATTTGAAGCTAAGAACGGCTGGTTTAAAACGGCGGCTTTCCTGGATGAAGTGAAGCATTCTTACACAGAATTGATTAATCAGGAAGTGCCGGACGAGAAGCAGAAGCTGCAGGTATTCGAGCATGGCAGCCTGTATCTGCCTACTAAGAAAATTGGAAAGAACAATCCCAAGGCCGAGGAGATAGCAAAGGACAATGAAATGCGGAAGGAGTGGAATGCTACGGTGGATCAGGCATTGGTCAGCGGAGCGGCAGAGGAGCAGATCCGGGAGATAAAGCGGGAGTGTATTTCGGAAGAGATAAAAGCAAGTATCGATAGGAGAGGAAAAAGGCCAGAGCTGTTTTTACTATATCTTTTCGAGGCAGTTTTCAAGCTGAAAGAGCTGATTGAGAAGGTAAGGGAAAGAGTAGCGGAGGCGAAAGAAGAAAGACTGGGGTTCCCGGTAAGAAGCCCGCTTGCAGCCAAATATCAACAGCTTGAATCAATCCAACGGAAGCTGGATGCTCAGAACGAAGCCATTTTCAACAGGGAGCTTGAACTGGGACGGGTAAGGAATGAACTGGCCAGTGCGACAGGGATATTTAAGAGGAAAGAGCGGAAAGGTCTGCAGGAGCAAGTGGATTCATTGGAACATCAGGTAGCAAGCATGAAACGCTGGCTATCCGGGATTGTACGGGAGCATGGATATGAAACAGTCCAGGAGTTTATGCAGGAATATCAGGCGGCCAGAAAAGAGTATAAAGCGTATAGGGCTGCAGTAGAGGAATGGAAGAGACGGACAGAAGCGAAAGGGTTTGTGGATATGCAGATCCGGGAAGCAAAGAAGAGAACGGAGGAAAGAGAAGAATACAGAGGTTATCGTAGTAGTGGCAGAGGAGCCAGATAGTGAAGAATCCCTCAGGAGAGAGCAGCCTGGGGGATTTCATTCTGCCTGGGAATTCAGTAAAACGGAATAATCAACTTCGAAGATTTTAGCGAAATAGGTCAATTCAATATCCGTGACAAACCGCTTCCGGGCTTCAATTCTCTGGATAGCGTTCTTGTCCAAATCCAGGCCAAGAAGTTGCAAAGCGTCAGCCAGTTCTCGTTGAGACCAGCCTTTTTCTATACGAAGATTACGGATAGCAATACCGGAGAGGTTATTCATGTTGTCGATTTTGTTCTTATACATAGCTCACCTTTTGACAATTACTAAATGTCATTTACTTTTCTTATAGTGTATGATAGTATTGCTATACGAATGACATTTACTGAGTGTCAAATGCAAATTTAAGTGAGGGAGAAATACAAATGGAAAAAGTATTAGAATTAACAACGGAGGACTATCTACTTTGGCAGGCTTTGGATTCTTTGCCG
>CAUWNO010000193.1:0-3674 GCA_963559965.1 uncultured Lachnospiraceae bacterium
TCTTCGTTGTTTGTAATTGTATATTACAATATATCATTCTATTTGTCAATAGTTTTCTGAATATTTATTTTAATATTTTATTTTATCTGTTTTATACCGACTGAGATTCTCCTGTTTCACAGAAATTATCCTGTTTTTACCCGAAAGGTATGTTATAATATTAACGCCGGAAACTTCCTGAGTCTGACGGCTCTCTGCCGTTTCAGAATCCGGCACGATTACTATTTTATCTTCAAGGAGGTTTTCCATGACTACTGCACAGCGCCGCGACGAAATTTTAAAAACACTCAGACATGCCGAAGCTCCTGTTGCCGCGCGCGATCTGGCCGCCCGCTTCGGCGTAAGCCGGCAGGTTATCGTTCAGGATATGGCGGTAATCCGCGCGTCCACCTCCGGAATCCTTTCTACTACGCGAGGCTATATGCTTCAGCAGGATCTCTGCTGCTGCCGTGAATTTAAAGTACGCCACAGCCAGGAGGAGACTGCCAGAGAGCTGAATCTCATCGTAGACTGCGGCGGACATATCAAAAATATCAGTATCAGCCATCGTGTATACGGGCGTATTTCTGCAGAAATGGATATACGTTCCCGTCAGGACGTCGCTGATTTTATTGCAGCTTTTCAGGGTGGTCAGTCCGGCGTTCTCAGCGGCGTCACCTCCGGATATCACTATCATCTTGTAGAGGCTGAAAATCAGGAACGGCTGAACCAAATCGAAAAACGGCTGCACGATGCAGGTTTTCTTGCTCCGCTTCAGCCATGGGAGCAGGAGACAGGAAGCAGTCTCTGATGACTACTGTTTTCTTTGAAGAAAATCCCGTATTTCCTTCCATGCAGCTCTGGATTCCGGAAGAGCTGATTTTGCCATCTGAAATACATGAAACATTCCTTCATAAACCGTACAGCGCACTTTTGCGCCTGCATTCCTGAGTTTTTCTGCTGTCTGAAGAGAATCGCTCAGAAGCATTTCATAGCTTCCTACCTGAAGCAATACTGGCGGAAATCCGTGAAAATCTCCGAAAACCGGAGATGCGTACGGATCCTGCGGGTCAGCATCCCCCAGATATTCTCTGGCAAACAAAATACTGTCTTCTGTACGCCCAAACAGAGGATCTTTCTCAAAATTTGTCTGATAAGACTCCCCTCCTGCCGTCATGTCAGCCCAGGGAGACATGGCTATTATCCCAGAGGGAAGCGCTTTTCCTTTATCCTTCAGATAATGGCAGAGGGCAAGAGCCAATCCTCCTCCCGCCGAATCTCCAGCCAGAATAATCTTTTTCGCAGGATATCGCTCCAGAAGCCATTCATAGGCTGCCGCAGCGTCTTCCAGTGCTGCCGGAAACATATGCTCCGGCGCAACTCTGTAATCCGGAGTCAGCACGCTTCCACCTCCCAGCGCCTTGCTATAGAGAACCGCGAAGCTTCTGTAAATATTCTTCATAGGACCGATATAACCGCCGCCGTGGAGCTGGAGAATCACCCTGTCGTTTCTTATCTTCTTCGGTCTGAGATATTCCATCGTAAAGCTCTCCATCTGAAGCTCTTCCATCTCAAACCCCGCAGGAGCACGCCATTTCGCCTCAACAGGGTGCTTCCGGTATTCTCCGTTCTGAAATTTATGCCCCGGCGCAGTATCTGTAATATCTGTAATCAGCTCTCTTACAAGTACGCCCCTGAGACTCGTTTTTTCATTTCTTCTTCTTTCTCTTCCGCCTTTTCCTTCTCTTCCTCTTCCTGCGTTTCTTTTCCTCTCTCTTTTCATCAGATATGGAATCTCCTTTTCAGCTCTGTCTTAACCTTCTTTCTTCCGAATATTACGGTAATCAGCAACAATATCCACGATCCGCCTATCGCAAGAAGCGCAAGAAGCGGATGCGTCACAACCCCCAGAAAATACAGCAGCAAAGGAATCAGACTGAATGCAGCATACTCAATCTGAAACAGAAGATAACTCTGCCAGCTCCTGAAATGAGCAAGCATCAGAGCAAGCGTCGCCAAATCTGCCGCCAGAATCATACCGGGAACTGCATAATTTACCGACCATCCTCTATACCCCGTGCTGAAATCTGCCAGCACACAGAGCGCCATCGCTCCCATCGTCTGAACCAGTATCTTGGCAGCCGGATTCGTATGATGACGTATGGAAAAAAGCATGGTAATCCAAAAATAAACGATCGCTCCGCTGCTGATAAGAGACCACCATATTTGATGTGAAGTCAGCAGATTTATTTCTATAAGAAGCGCTCCGACAAGTACAGAAAGCGCTATCAGGAAGCGCATCATAAAATGATACTTTTGCGGATCAAAAGATATCTCCGGATAGTATTCCACCTTTTCCTTTTCATAAACACCGTTTTCTTCACGGCTTACCTCTACGCCGTCTTCCAAAAGCCGTTTTTCTATTGCATCTGCAAGCCTGCTGTCACGAAATACGGAGCTTATCGTCAACGTCAGGGTATCCTGATAAGAGCAGGCAACACATTTCAGCGGCTGCTTTTCTGAGACGCCCATAATAAAATGTACATTTTCTATATAAGGTTCAAACTCTTCCGGCATCCGAAACTGTCCCACATTGGAGAGCGTTGTTGTGAACGCCTTTGCAGAACGATTGTAAATCAAACGTATTCCAAGATTCTTTATGAAAAGAGGTGCCAGCCTGGCAAATGGATTCTTTTCATTTGATACGTTATAAGAAATCAATTCTGCCATATGCTCCGGATTCAGCTGACGCTCAAAGCTCTCCCTGACTGACACAAGAATCTGCTGAAAATCGGCTGTTTCTCCCTCTGCCTGCGCATCAAACTCCGCAAACAGAACTCCAAAAAAATTCAGCGTCGTCTTTGAAGGGAAAAACTGCCGCAGATTAACCGGAACATTAATTCGTATCTTATTTGCCTCCGGCTTTTTTAACCAGTATTCACGATAAATCGCCTCTATCAGAACTGCCGTTAAATACTGTGTAATACTCGCCTGATTTCTCTTGGCTGCACGCTTCAGACTCCCTATCTCCAAATGCTCATGGGTGACGCCTGTAACAGAAGAGTCCTGCAGGCTTCCCTTCAGCGCAAAAGCCCGGGTCTTACCATACCCTTTTGCTCCCTGCTTTTTATAATATTTAAGATAAGCGTCTTCTACAGAAAAAGAAGTATCCTCCAGAGGTGTCGGCTCCCCTGTCCCCAATTCTTCTGGATGTGCCATTCTCAGATACTGAGCCGTCAGCTCTCTCATAAAGTTCACCGCTCCGTAACCATCTGTCAGAGCATGAAAAACTTCCAGATTAATTTTATTCCGGAAATAACTTATCCTGAGCGGATACTGATTATTTCTATAGGGATCAATATACCGGCAGGGATAAGTGTATTCTTCTTTCACACGAAGCTCTTTTCTGTTCGTCTCATAATAATACCAGAAAACGCCGCGCCGCAGACGTACACGAAAACCATCAAACCAGCTAAGCGTCAGATTCACTGCCTCCTGTAAAATATCAGGATCAACCTCTTCTTTTAAGAGAACGGCTATCCTGTATACGCCGCTCAGCCTGTCACTCGATATTACCGGATAGATATTTGCTGTATTATCAAGCCTGTGCCATGTCGTTTCTTTTTCTTTCTTCATTGTCACTCACCTTTCAGGCTCTGTTCTTTCTGTTAAGTATATCACAACTTCCATATCTG
>CAUWNO010000194.1:0-3668 GCA_963559965.1 uncultured Lachnospiraceae bacterium
GGAGGCCGCGGCGGCGCAGGCAATCAGCATTTCGCCACTTCGACGATGCAGGTTCCCAAATACGCTCAGCCGGGACAGCCGGCGCAGGAGCTGGAGGTGCTTCTCGAGCTGAAAGTGATTGCAGACGTGGGACTTGTAGGCTTTCCGAATGTAGGAAAATCTACGCTTCTTTCCCGCGTAACGAACGCACAGCCTAAAATCGCCAACTATCATTTTACAACTCTCAATCCTAATCTGGGCGTAGTAGATCTGGAGGGAGGCGGCTTTGTAATCGCCGACATTCCAGGACTTATCGAAGGCGCTTCGGAGGGTGTTGGACTGGGACATGAGTTTCTGCGTCATATTGAGAGAACAAGAGTATTGATTCACATGGTAGACGCAGCTTCCACAGAGGGCAGGGATCCGGTGGCGGATATTTATGCGATCAACAAAGAACTTCGTGCATATAACGAAGAAATTGCCGCACGTCCCCAGGTGATTGCTGCCAATAAGGTAGATGTGCTCGGCGGCGACAATGAGCCGGTTCAGAGACTGCGTGATGAATTTGAACCGCAGGGCGTTCGTGTATTCCCCATATCGGCTGTGGCAGGACAGGGACTGAAAGAGCTTCTTTTCTATGTGAAAGAGCTTCTTGAAAAAGCTCCTCAGGAGACGCTTGTCTTTGAACCGGAATATTTCCCCGGAGAAGAACTTGTTTACGAAAATCTTCCCTACACTGTGCAGAAGTCGGAAGAGGAAGAGGGCGTCTATATCGTGGAAGGTCCCCGCATTGAGAAAATGCTTGGTTATACCAATCTTGACTCTGAGAAGGGCTTTGCCTTCTTCCAGAGCTTTCTGAAGAAGACCGGTATTCTGAAAGAGCTTGAGGACGCCGGTATTCAGGAGGGTGATACGGTCCGCATGTATGGACTTGCTTTTGATTACTACAAATAAAGTCCTGCCGTTTATCCCCTCAATAACCCAGACAAAAAGGAGAAATTATGACAAGCAAACAACGTGCTTATTTAAAGAGCCTTGCCATGACTATGGACCCGATTTTCCAGGTCGGCAAGTCCTCTGTGACGCCGGAACTTACGGCGGCAATCGAGGAGGCCCTGACAGCCCGTGAGCTGATAAAGCTCAGCGTACTGCAGAACTGTGCCGACAGCCCTCAGGATATCGCTGTCCTGATCGCTGACAGAACACGTTCTCAGGTAGTTCAGGTAATCGGAAAAAAGATCGTTCTTTATCGCGAAAATAAGGATGAGAAGAACAGCAAAAAGAAAATTCAGCTCCCCTTATAAGGAAATATATCTATGGAAATGGAAAGAAGAAAAAAAGTAGGGATTCTCGGCGGAACCTTTGATCCGATTCATACGGGACATCTGATTCTTGCCGAAGCAGCATACGAGTCCTATTCTCTGGACTATGTTCTGATTATGCCGAATGGAAATCCGCCGCATAAAGCCGGACAGGTCAATGCGGATATGGCGCAGCGCACCCTTATGGCAGAGCTTGCCGTAAAGGGCAATCCGCATTTGCGCGTATCTGATTTTGAAAATACGCCCCAGGATTATCATTACACTTATGAAACACTGGAATTCCTTTCAGAGAGAAATCCGGATACAGATTACTATTTTATTCTCGGAGCGGATTCTCTGATTCAGTTTCCCACGTGGAAAGAGCCTGCCCGTATCTGTCAAAGCTGCAAAATCCTGGCTGCCACGCGTGACCGGATGGAATCCCGCGCTCTGGAAGCGCAGATAAAACTTCTTGAAGAACGCTACGGCGCCCGTATTTCCCTACTGGAAACGCCCAATATAGACATTTCCTCTAATATGATTCGCGAGCGAGTGATGAAACATCAATCCATTAAGTATTATGTGCCTGCCCCCGTGGAAGCTTTTATCTGCGAGAGAGGGCTGTATCTGGCAGCGGAAGGAGACAGGGAATTTCATTGAAAAATTATGATATGAAAGCCTATCAGAAAAAAATCAAAAGAGAAATGGATGAAGGACGGTATCAGCATACGCTGGGCGTCATGTATACCTGTGCATCGCTTGCCATGCGTTATGAGTACGATATTCCCAAAGCGCAGCTTGCAGGTCTTCTTCACGACTGCGCAAAATGTATCCCTAACGGAAAAAAACTCCGTCTCTGTGAGAAGCATAATATCCAGATTACTGATGTGGAGAGACGCAATCCCTTCCTTCTTCATGCCAAGCTGGGAGCCTTTCTTGCTATGCATCAGTATCATGTCACAGATAAAGAAGTGATCAGCGCCATACTGAATCACACAACGGGAAAGCCCAACATGTCCCTTCTCGACAAGATAGTTTATGTGGCTGATTATATTGAGCCGCGCAGAAACAAAGCGCCGAATCTTACCGAAGTCCGGAAGCTTGCGTTTATTGACCTTGACGAAGCTCTTTATAAAATCCTTTCTGATACGATCGGCTATCTTTCAGAAGGTCAGGGCGAGACAGATGAAATGACATGGAAGGCATACGAATATTATAAGACAAAAAGAGAGCAGAGCCTTACAGACTCTGGAAAGGAGAAAGAAGCATGACACAGAAACAGTCCAAAACCATGGCTCGCCTGGCATATCAGGCGCTGGAAGAGAAAAAAGGCAGCGATATTCAGATTCTTGATATCTCTGAAATTTCCGTTCTTGCAGACTATTTTTTAATTGCCAGCGGTTCCAACAGAAACCAGGTTCAGGCGCTTGTGGACAATGTGCAGGAGGAGCTTCACAAGGCAGGATACGCTCCAAAGCAGATAGAGGGCTACAATACAGCCAGCTGGATTCTGCTCGATTACGGCGATATCATTGTACACATTTTCGACGAAGAAAACCGCCTTTTCTATGATTTAGAGCGTATCTGGAGAGATGGAACAAAGGTTTCCGCAGATGCTCTGGCGGAGGAATAAAAATGAGCAAAGTTACAAAGATTTCGCAGGTCACGCAGAATAAATTTCTGAATCTGTACGATCTGGAAATTGAAAATAAAGCGGGACGTCCCGGTATTTATCATGTGGCTTCCCGTGCCGGTTCTTCTGAAGATCTTAAGCTTGTGACACGCAAAAATAAACCCGACGGGGTCATTGTTTATGCGCTGTACGGCGAAAAGAAGGATCGCGTCGTTCTGATCCGTCAGTACCGCTTCAGTATCGGCGATTACATTTACGAATTTCCTGCCGGTCTTGTGGACGAAGGAGAAGACTTCCACGAAGCAGGAATACGGGAGCTGAAAGAAGAGACGGGGCTTTCTTTTCATCCGATAGAAGCTGATCCGCTTTTTACACGTCCCTATTTTACAACGGTGGGAATGACGGACGAATCCTGCGCTGCCGTATACGGTACGGCTGACGGCGTCCTTTCCCGCGACGGGCTGGAAGAAGGAGAAGAGATCGAGACCATTCTCGCCGACAGAGCAGAGATATTAAGAATCCTCCGGGAGGAAAATGTCTCTATCATGTGTGCCTATATGATGATGCACTTTCTTCATTCTGATCCGGAAGATCCCTTCGCCTTTCTTAGAATTTAAAAACTATTGCGGCATGTCATACCGCGTTATAAGCTGAGAAAACAGTACCGCTGCTATGCAAAAGGTTTATCCGATGCATAGCAGCTTTCTTTTTGCCTTTCCGGAAGAACAGACGGATACAAATAGAAGATTATGATA
>CAUWNO010000195.1:0-3563 GCA_963559965.1 uncultured Lachnospiraceae bacterium
GTCACAGTGGAAGCGTCTTTGCTGCTGCCGTTTCTTATTTTTATCGGTTTTGTTTTTCTGTGTCTTGCTCTCTGTCAGCACGATCGCTGCGTGCTGTCTGCCTGTGCCTCGCAGATGGCAGGCAAGGGGGCGCTTGAGAAGTATCAGGAGGAAGAAGAATTAGAGAGAAGGCTGGAGCGGGAGACATGGAAGGAGGCGGAGGAGAGACTTTTCCTTCTTCGCGATCTTCAGGTTTCGACAGAGGTAAAGAGCACTTATATCCGTATTTTGTGTACGGGAGAGACAGAGCTTCTTGGCGGTCTGGAGATAAAAGAAGAGGCAGAGGCAAAGCGCATGAATCCTGTCACTGCGCTTCGGAATATGAGGCGGGTGAAACGGATGACAGAAGGGCAGGGATAGAAGATGGAGATAAGCTATCGAAGAGAGTTAGAACATAATTATCTCGTTCTTGAACAGGAAAATTATGAGGAAAACTATCAGACGGAAATGATCACAAAAAATAAGATTCCAGGTCTGCTGGAATGCCGTCTGAGCCGGTTGAATCAGAGGGCTTCGCTGTGCTATGAGATTACGTCAAAGCAGAATCTGAGGCTGGTTCTGGAAAGAAAAAGACTTTCCGAGTATGAGCTTCGCAGTCTTCTTGAAGGGATTCGGACGGCGGCGCGTTCCTGCGGAGAATATCTTCTGGAGCCGCGCTTTCTGATTCTTGATCCGGAATTTTTGTATCTTGATCCGGACGAATGGAATTTTTTGTTCTGTTTTTTTCCGCAGGAGGAAGAAGAGTACAGTCTGTTTTCTCTGGCAGAATATCTTCTTGATCATCTGGACAGGCAGGACCCGGGAGCCGTTACACTCGGATATGAATTCTACAGAGAGGCAGGAGAAGAAAACCCTTCGCTGGACAGGCTTCTTGAAAAGCATACGGAGGAATATACCTGTGAAAAGATCAGGGGAAAGGAGGACAGCGTACAGGAAAAATTTCCGGAATGGTCTGAGCAGAAAGCAGGAGAGACGGCGTGCCTTATAAGAGCGCACGATCCGGGGCTTTTTCTCAGAAGCGAAAGCGGCGGCTGTCCGGATCTGCGCATAACAGAGGAAAGCTTTCTGATAGGGAAAAAGAGAGACGCGGTGGACGGCTGGCTGAAGGTACGGGGGATATCGAGAATTCACTGCAAGATATCGAGGGAGAACGACTGCTTTTATATTACAGACCTGAACTCCACAAATGGAACTTTTTTAAATGGGGGACGTCTGGATGTCAACGAAAAGGCGGCTCTTCATCCTGGCGACCGTGTGAGATTTGCGGATACGGGGTATATTGTGGAGGGATAAAGGAAAGCAGGACTGGATTTTTAGGCGGAGCTTCTGTATAATGAGATGGAAAATATATAGAAAGAGCGTGTAATTATGATATTTGAAAGCCATGCGCATTATGACGATGAGGCGTTTGACGCGGACAGGGAGGAAATCCTTAAACAGTGTCAGAGTCAGGGAATCGAATATATTGTAAATGTGGGAGCCAGCCTTGCATCTGTAAGAAGTACGCTTTTGCTGGCAGAAAAATGGCAGTTTGTCTATGCGGCGGCAGGGGTTCATCCGGATGAGACGGGGGAACTTAATGAAGAAACGTTCGCCTGGCTCAGACAGCAGTGCAGTCATCCGAAGACGGTGGCGGTCGGAGAGATCGGATTGGATTATTACTGGGACAAGGAAGAGCATGATCGGCAGAAATACTGGTTCCGCCGTCAGCTTGAGTTGGCTGCAGAGATGGAGCTTCCTGTCATCATTCACAGCCGGGACGCAGCGGCAGATACGTTGGAAGAAGTAAAAAAAGCCCACAGACCGGAGCTTCGGGGCGTTGTGCACTGTTTTTCCTACGGACCGGAGATGGCGCAGGAATACCTTGATATGGGATATTATATCGGGGTGGGAGGCGTTGTGACGTTCAAGAATGCAAAAAAGCTGAAAGAGGTCGTAAAGATGCTGCCGCCGGAGAGGATTCTTCTGGAGACAGACTGTCCTTATCTTGCACCGGAGCCAAACAGAGGAAAGAGAAATTCATCTCTGAATCTTCCTTATGTAGCGGAGGCAGTAGCACAGCTGAAGGGAATGGAAGCAGAGGACGTCATACGCATCACAAATGAGAATGCCAGAAATCTTTATTTTCGGAGGAAAAACGGATGAGCAGACCGGTACCCACTCTTGGAAATCCTAAAAATACCATTGAGATCTTAAATAAATATAAATTTGTCTTTCAGAAAAAATTCGGACAGAATTTCCTGATTGACGAGCATGTTCTGGGAAAAATTATCCGCTCGGCAGGAATTACAGAGGATGATTTTGTGGTAGAGATCGGTCCGGGAATCGGTACGCTGACCCAATACCTTGCGTCTTCTGCCAGAGAGGTGGCGGCGATAGAGATTGATGATGCTCTGATTCCGATTCTGGAGGATACATTGAGCGGCTATGATAATGTGACAGTGATTCACGAAGACGTATTGAAGGTGGATCTGCGCAGGTTTGCCGAAGAGAAGAATGAAGGACGTCCGATCAAGGTCGTTGCCAATCTTCCCTATTATATTACAACGCCTATTATTATGGGACTGTTTGAAAACAAGGTTCCTGTGGACAGTATTACGGTAATGGTTCAGAAAGAGGTCGCAGATCGCATGAAGACAGGACCTGGTTCAAAAGATTACGGAGCGCTGTCTCTTGCCGTTCAGTATTATGCAAAGCCGGAGCTTGTTGCAAATGTTCCGCCGAACTGCTTTATGCCGCGGCCCAGAGTAGGATCTGCGGTGATCCGTCTTGTCCGTCATGAGGAGCCTCCTGTGCGGGTTGAGAATGAAGCTTTCATGTTCCAGATGATACGGGCGTCCTTCAATCAGAGAAGGAAAACGCTTGTGAACGGCATTGGAAATGCTTCCGGTCTTTCTGTTTCCAAGGAAGAAGCGGCAGCAGCGCTGGAAGAGATGGGACTGGGAGCGAACATACGCGGAGAAGCGCTGACGCTGGAGCAGTTTGCAGAGCTTTCCAACAGACTGAGTGTAAAAAAGAAGGCGTAAGCACAGCTGTTTTTCAAGAAGACAGAATTGAGGAATGAACCGGAGAGATCGGACATAGAATGTCTTAGCAGTTGAGAGAAAGGGAGGGATTCTTTGTCCGGATACAGACGGTTTGTTTCTTACATTTACGGGTACGATCAGGGAGAAAAGAAGGAAAATACAGGTTTTGTGAAAGTAAACGCCAGAGGCGGGGAATGTAAAATCTGGGTACATATGAGAGGCTTCTATGCAAGAGGGCAGAAGCCCTACCGGGTATATGCCTTTACGCAGCGAAGAGACCGGCTGGAAGGACAGTATCTGGGAGAGCTGGAAAGCCGGAACGGCGCTCTGGAATGGAGCGGTGTGACAGATACAGAGAGTCTGAACGGAGGGTTTGGGCTGGAGGAAAGCCGGGGAATTTTTATAGAAGGATCGGACTGCGTATATGCGGCAGAATGGGACGACTACCCTGTAGAGGTGGAAAGATTTCAGCCTGCGAAGGTGTCGGTCAGGCAGAGT
>CAUWNO010000196.1:0-3524 GCA_963559965.1 uncultured Lachnospiraceae bacterium
AGGGCGGCTATCGGAAGAGCTTTGATTATGCGCCCTATGCTGATCCTGGCAGACGAACCGACTGGTAATCTCGACACCCAGAACAGCAGCGAGGTGATCGCGCTTCTGAAAAAGGCGTCTAAGCGATATGAGCAGACGATTCTGATGATTACCCATAACCAAAGCATCGCAGGAATGGCAGACCGTGTGCTGCAGGTTTCGGACGGCGTGCTGACGGATTTGGGGAGGTGCCGGGAATGAAAAGCTATTTAAGTCTTATCCCCGTTTCTGCAAGGGTGCGGAGGCGTCAGAATCGTATGACAGTTCTCTGCATCAGTATTTCCGTTTTTCTGGTTACGATGATCTTCAGCATGGCAGACATGGGGATCCGTATGGAAACGGAAAGAATGATTGAAAAGCACGGAAACTGGCATATTATGCTGAAGGAGCCATCCGGGCAGCAGCTTGAGGATATCACCCGGAAAAAAGAGGTGAAAAGCTTTTCGCGCTATGACGGTTTGAACTATGACCTGTCGGAGGATTATACAATACATGGAAGAACCTGCGTTATTGCAGGCGGAGACGGAACTATTCTTACAGAAATTTACAATGATATCTCCGAGGGAAGCTTCCCTTCCGCAGAAAATGAAATTTTGCTTTCAAACCGCGCCAGGGATCAGCTTTCCCTGAAGATAGGAGATTCGGTTACTCTGCATACGCCGAAGGGAGAGTATGTCTATACCATTTCCGGATTCGGAGGAGACGTGACAATTACAGACGACGTCGATGTTCTGGGAGCCTTTTTAAACTGGGAGTCTTTCATTGATCTGGCAGAGGCAGAAGAAAGTAAGCTTGAACCTGTCTGTTTTGTCCGTTTTCATACGCACACAAACATTCGCAAAGTGATCGCCGGTCTTCGCGAGAGCTATGGATTTACGGAGGAGGAACTGTCCGAAAATACCGCTCTGTTAGGGCTCACAGGATTCAGCAGCGACTCCTATATGATGGGAATGTATCTTGTGGCAGCGATTTTATTTGTGCTGGTACTGACAGCAGGAATTTTTATGATTGCCGGAAGCCTGAACAGCAGAACGGCAGAGCGGACACAGTTTTTCGGAATGCTTCGCTGCATCGGAGCCAGCAGAGCGCAGGTCATGCGCATTGTCAGACTGGAAGCTCTGTATTGGTGCAGAATGGCAATTCCTCTTGGGGTGATAACAGGAATTGCAGGGACCTGGGCGCTCTGCGCTCTGCTTCGTTTTGGCGCAGGCAGCGAGTTTGTAAAGATTCCTTTGTTCGGGATCAGCGGCATCGGAATCCTCAGCGGAATGATTGTCGGCATTCTGACGGTATCCCTGTCTTCGATTGCTCCGGCAAGGGCTGCGGCAGGAATTTTTCCGATTGCGGCTGTCAGTGGAAATCTGAATGAAAAGAGCTGTACAGTCCGTCCGGTAAGGAGAAGCCTTTTCAAAATCGAGACGGCGCTGGGAATCCATCATGCTGTATCCTCGCGCAAAAATCTTTTTCTTATGACAGGTTCTTTTGCACTTAGTATTATGATGATTCTGAGTTTTTCCGTCTGCATACAATGGGTCAATACTGCGCTCAATCCGTTAAAGCCATGGGCTCCGGACGTATTTTACGTCAGTCCGGATAATCAGTGTGAGATTGATAAAGGATTTGCGGAAGAGGTAGAGAGCCGCCCGTATGTGAAGAGGGTATTTGGAAGAATGTATCAGAGCTTTCCGGCAGAATATGAGGAAAAGACGGGACAAATAGATCTGATCTCCTATGAAGAGCAGCAGTTTCACTGGGCAGAAAAGGATTTGCTTGAGGGGGATTTGGAGGCTGTCATGGAGGGAAGAGGAGTTCTGACCGTTTACGATAAAAGTAATTCTTTGAAAACGGGTGACATCATCCGCCTTGCGCAGACGGAGCTTACGGTGGCAGGAGTCCTGGAAGACAGTCCTTTTGACACGACAGAGCAGCCGACGGTGATTTGTTCTGAGAAATTATTTCACAGGCTTACAGGTCAGGATGGCTATTCTGTTCTGGATATACAGCTTACAAAGGGAGCTTCAGAGCGGGAAATTAATGAGCTGTATGCTCTGCCGGATGGAAAATACGAATTTTATGACCGCACGGCGCAGAATCAGGATGTAGAAAATACTTACTTTATGTTTTGCCTGTTTGTCTACGGCTTTCTGGGAGTAATTATTCTGATTACCATTATTCATACGGTAAACAGTATCTCCATGAGTGTGTCTGCAAGAATAAAGCAGTACGGAGCGATGCGTGCAATAGGGATGGCACGCAGGCAAGTCAGGAAAATGATTTTTATGGAAACAGTTTCTTACACAGGTCTTGGCTTTATTACAGGCTGCGGACTGGGACTGCCGCTTCACTGTTTTCTCTATCGCCGGATGATCACGCATTACTGGGGAATCTTATGGCGACCGCCTCTTGCGTCGCTTGGAGGAATACTGGCGCTGCTTGCACTTATTTCTCTGCTGGCATCCTTTGCTCCGGCAAAGCGTACCTGCAATATGACAATCACCTCTGCAATCAGCGAATTATAAAACGGATCTATAAGCAGAAGGCTTTCATGCTTTCTGCTTATAATATCCCGGCGTCTCATAGGGCTTATAGATGGTATCGAGCACCGCGCGGAACATTCTTTCCTTGGCTCCCGGATTCTCATGATTCAGCTGTTTCAGAAGGTTCTTGGCATATTCCCTCCGGGTATGGCCGTCGGCAGGACAGGGGCTTTTGCATACGGGGAGCTGATACTTGTTCTGGAAACCAATCACGTCAGCCTCGTCCACATACATCAGCGGGCGGATTACAGTTAAATCCATACGGTCAAGGTAGGTGATCGGAGCAAAAGAATGAAAGCGGCCTTCATAGAGAAGAGAGAGCAGCATGGTCTCGACCACATCATCCTTGTGATGGGCATAGGCTACCTTATTGCATCCGGTACTTTTTATAGCCTGATTCAAAGCGCCTTTTCTCATTTTGGCGCAGAGGGCGCAGGGATTGCTTTCCTGACGCACGCGAAATACTACGTCGTAAATATCGGTGTCTACCACTGTATAATGAACGTTCAGTTCTTCGCAGAGGGAACGGATAGGGCTCAGATCAAAATCAGGGAAACCAAGATTTACGGTGATGGCTTCTATATCAAAAGACGCCGGATAAAAGCGGCGCAGACCGTGAAGGGCATAGAGCATCGTAAGACTGTCTTTTCCTCCCGATATGCCGATGGCTATCCTGTCGCCGTTCTCTATCATATGATAATCGTCGACAGCGCGTCTGGTATAGCTTAAAAGCTGTTGTAATTTCATTTCAGGTAAAGTCTCCTTTTTTATTATTCGGAAGAAATCCTTTTTTATTATACGAGTGCTTTTATTCTATGACAAGAAAAAAATGAAAAATGATTGACAAACGGAAAGCCGGGGATTAATATACTACTAAACAGATAGGAAATACAGGAAAAGGAGAATAGAACTATGGCAAAGATTTATAAAGGAATGCTGGAACTTGTA
>CAUWNO010000197.1:0-3508 GCA_963559965.1 uncultured Lachnospiraceae bacterium
TCTCATACGTCAGGGAGCAGGTCTCGCCGTGTCGCCGGAAAAACTTCTGGAGGATTTGGAAATTTTTCCGGGAATTCACATGAAAAAAATGCAAAAGAATAAAATTACTCTTGAAAGGTCTGAAAATTTGGTGTATAGTTGTTTAAGTTTCCAAGCCCAGAATCTGGATAGTATCTGCAGAAAAACAGGCCTTTCTCCTTCCGAGGCGCTTGGCGCGCTGGGGAAGCTGCAGATCAGGGGATATGTTCAGGAAAGCTTTAAAAATTATTATTCGGTTTGGAAGCAGTGAATGATAGAAGAAAGAGGAACAATTTATGGCAAAAAATCTGGTTATCGTAGAGTCTCCGGCTAAGGTGAAGACCATCAAGAAATTCCTGGGATCAAACTACGAGGTTCTTGCTTCGCAGGGACATGTGCGCGATCTGCCGAAGAGTCAGCTTGGATTTGACGCAGAGCATGACTACGAGCCTAAATATATTACAATCAGGGGAAAAGGAGAGATTCTCGCAAAGCTTCGCAAGGAAGCGAAGAAGGCGGATAAAATTTATCTGGCGACTGACCCTGACCGCGAAGGAGAGGCAATTTCCTGGCATCTGTCCCAGGCTCTGAATCTGGAGGGGAAAAAGGTATACCGGATTACGTTTAATGAGATTACGAAGAGCGCGGTAAAAGAATCTCTGAAGCACGCGCGCGAGATCGACATGAATCTGGTGAATGCCCAGCAGGCGCGGCGTATGCTGGATCGCATGGTGGGATACCGTATCAGCCCGATTCTGTGGGCAAAGGTGAAACGGGGATTAAGCGCTGGACGGGTTCAGTCGGTAGCGCTACGCCTGATTGCCGATAGAGAAGAGGAAATCAACGCTTTTGTGCCGGAGGAATACTGGACTCTTGACGCTGATTTTACGGCAGAAGGAAGCAGAAAGCCGCTGCAGGCACATTTTTATGGAACAAAATCGAAAAAAATGACGATACGGACGCAGGAGGAGCTGAATCAGATCGTTGCGGATCTTAAGGGAGTATCGTATGAGATCAGCGAGATAAAGACAGGCGAGAGAATTAAGAAGGCTCCGCTTCCCTTTACGACAAGTACGCTGCAGCAGGAGGCGTCCAAAACGCTTAATTTTTCTACGCAAAAGACGATGAGCGTCGCGCAGCAGCTTTATGAAGGAATTGATATTAAAGGAAACGGTACTGTTGGAGTGATTTCCTATCTGCGTACAGACTCTACCCGCGTATCGGAGGAGGCAGAGAAGGCTGCCCGGGAATACATCGGCTCTGTATACGGGGAAAAGTATATTTCAGCAGGACAGAGCGCCAGAACATCAGGGAAAAAGATTCAGGATGCGCATGAGGCGATTCGTCCGACAGATATCTCAAGGACGCCGTCTGCTTTAAAGGATTCTCTGACAAGGGAGCAGTTCCGCCTTTACCAGCTCATCTGGAAGCGGTTTGCAGCCAGCCAGATGGCGGACGCCGTATATGAGACGTCTTCTGTTAAGATTGACGGAGGAGATTACCGCTTTACCATGTCGGCTTCCCGCGTATCCTTTGACGGTTTTCTTTCTGTATATGTACAGGAAGAGGAAAAAGAAGGAGACAGCCGGATTCTGAAAGGACTGACAAAGGAGACGACTCTTTCTCTGAAAGAATTCGAGAGCAAACAGCATTTTACGCAGCCGCCCGCTCATTATACAGAGGCAGCTCTGGTAAAGACCCTGGAAGAGCTTGGAATCGGACGGCCGAGCACATACGCGCCGACAATCACAACGATTATTGCGCGCCGCTATGTATCGAAGGAGAATAAGAACCTTTATCTTACAGAGCTTGGAGAAGTAGTCAACAATATGATGAAGCAGGCATTTCCGAGCATTGTAGAGACGGATTTTACGGCAAATATGGAAGGACTTCTCGACCGGGTGGAAGAGGGAACCGTCAACTGGAAGACAGTTGTGGAAAACTTTTATCCGGATTTGGAAAAGGCTGTGGAAGCAGCGGAGAAGGAGCTTCAGGAAATTAAGATTGAGGATGAGGTCACAGACGAGATCTGCGAGGAGTGCGGCCGTCATATGGTGATTAAATACGGTCCTCATGGTCGTTTCCTTGCCTGCCCGGGCTTCCCGGAATGCAGAAATACGAAGCCGTATCTGGAAAAGATAGGCGTTCCCTGTCCTCAGTGCGGAAAAGAAGTTGTGCTCCGCAAAACGAAAAAGGGAAGAAAGTATTATGGATGTGAAAATAATCCGGAATGTGATTTCATGTCCTGGCAGAAGCCGTCCAAAGAAAAATGTCCCGTATGCGGAAGCTATATGGTCGAAAAAGGAAATAAGCTTGTCTGTGCAAGCGAGACCTGCGGTCATGTGACAGAACAGTTACAATAACTTTCAGAATTTTTTGGAAAAGAATTGTAATATTTTCAATGCTGTGCTAAAGTTTAAATAGTCAGGTTGCTTCGGGGTTATGGCTTATACCGGGGTTTGTATGAGAGTGACAAAAGACATACAACGGAGGGAATATAGTGAGTGTACAATTATTAGACAAAACAAGAAAAATTAATAAGCTGCTGCACAACAACAGCTCCAGCAAGGTAGTATTTAACGATATCTGTGAAGTGCTGACAGATATTTTGAAATCAAACATTCTGGTAATCAGTAAAAAAGGAAAGGTTCTGGGAGTCAGCCGCTGCGAAGGCGTCGAAGAGATACAGGAACTGATAGCCGATAAGGTCGGCGGACATATTGACGAGGCTCTGAATGAGAGACTTCTCAGCATTCTTTCCACAAAGGAAAATGTAAATCTTCAGACGCTTGGCTTTGTCAGCGAGAATGTCAACGATTATCAGGCGATTATCACGCCGATTGATATTGCAGGCGAACGTCTGGGAACGCTGTTTCTCTACAAATACAAAGAGCAGTATGATATCGATGATATTATTCTGAGCGAGTATGGAACTACGGTCGTGGGACTGGAAATGATGCGCTCTGTAAATGAAGAAAACGAAGAAGAGAAGCGCAAGGTACAGATTGTGAAATCTGCAATCAGCACGCTTTCTTTCTCCGAGCTGGAGGCTATTACTCATATTTTTGACGAGCTGAAAGGAAATGAGGGAATTCTCGTTGCCAGCCGGATTGCCGACAGCGTAGGGATTACGCGCTCGGTTATTGTGAACGCTCTGCGTAAGTTTGAAAGTGCAGGCGTTATCGAGTCACGCTCTTCGGGTATGAAGGGAACGTATATTAAGGTTGTAAACGACGTGGTTTTCGAGGAGCTTGAAAAGCTTAAGAAGAATTGAGAAAAATGAATGACAGACAGCAGGAGAAAGCCGATAGATAGGGATTTTATACGTTGATTATAAAAGAAGAACACCTTGGATAGAAACAATGTTTTAAGACATTTGTATTTTATCAAAGGTGTTCTTTTTCTGTGCAATATAGTATATAAAATCACTCTTTGACAGTGAAAATTGTTGAACTTGATTAAAAACAGTACAGAAGACATAATAAAAGCA
>CAUWNO010000198.1:0-3443 GCA_963559965.1 uncultured Lachnospiraceae bacterium
CGGTGCTTTTTTTGTGCGCAGTTAAGAAGCAGGGGCGCGTCATCGTTTGATGACACGCCCCTGCTCTTTAAAACGGATTACAAAATATCCCTTGTAATCTTATAGTAAGTAATCTAAAATAGGAATTATAAATGCGGAAGGGTGATAGTAAAGGTCGTTCCGCGTCCCAGAGAAGAGGAAACGTCAATATGTCCGTAGTGCGCCGTGAGTATCTTGTGAGTGATTGCCATTCCAAGACCTGTGCCGCCGGCTTTGTGTGAAGAGAAGGGAACAAAAAGTGTTTCCAGAGCTTCCGGAGTCATGCCGCAGCCATCGTCAGTGATGCGGACAATAATCTGATCCAGATACTTTCTGGCAGACAGAGATACGCAGCCGTTTTCTCCGGTAGATTCAAAGGCGTTTTTGAGGAGATTCAGAAATGCCTGCTTTAATTTTACAGGATTGCCGAATACAGAAGGAAGCTGAGACGGCAGATGGACAGAGAAGTTTTTCTTTTCTGCCATAACGTAAGGCTGGAGGCTTTCTTCCAGTGAAGAAAAGATTTCCTTTAAATTTACTTCGCACATAAAGAAACGGCGGTTATCACTGTAAAGAGACAGTTCGTCGAGAAGCTGGTTCAGATATTCCACATCATCCAGCGTTTGAGACCAGAACTGAAAATCCTTTACCTCGGGGTGCATAGTCTCAATCAGCTGCAGAGAGCTGTTGATAAGCGTCAGCGGGTTGCGTATTTCATGTGCAATTTTTGCGATTGTAAGATTGGTGTCTTCCATAATATGTATCACTCCTGGTAGTAGTGTAGCATGACAGGGTGTGTTTCGCAATATAGAACAGTTCTACAAATTTCGACATGTCCTGTGCGAAAAATGTCGAATGAGAAGGAAAGGAGCAACAGACATTATGAAAAAGGAAAACTGTATTTTTTGTAAGATTGCAAATGGGGAGATCCCCTCTGCGACGATTTATGAGGATGAAGAATTCAGAGTATTTCTTGATCTGAATCCCGCATCGAGAGGGCATGCTCTTCTGGTTCCGAAGGAGCATTTTTCAAATCTGTTTGAAATGGACGACGAGCATTGTGCCAAGGCGATGATTCTGGCGAAAAAGACAGCGGAGAGAATGAAGGAGAAGCTGGGCTGCGACGGAGTGAATCTTGTACAGAATAACGGGGAAGCGGCGGGGCAGACCGTTTTCCATTTTCATATGCATCTCATACCGCGCTGGAAGGATGACGGCGTAGGAGTTACATGGAAGCCGGGAGAGCTGTCCGACGAAGAAAGGGAAGAGCTTAAGGCGCTGTTTTCGGATAAGTGAGAGTCAGGAGAGTCCGGGAGCAGAAATGGAGAATACGGAAGATAAATTTCTGGAGCTATATGAAAAATACAAAAATCTTGTTTTGAAGGTTATTTTCAACATCACAGGAGATTTCCATACTGCACAGGATTTATGTCAGGAGACTTTTGTGAAGCTGTATGGATATCAGGATCATGTGGTGGAAGAAAAGGCAAAGAGCTGGCTGGTGGTTGTCGCTTCGCATATGGCGTACGACCATCTGAAATCATCGGGAAAGCGCAGAGAATTTCCTGTAGATCTGAGAGAAGAGCCGGAACTGAACCGGACAGAAGATACCGTAGATTCATATTTGGATAAAATGGAAAAGAGAAAGCTGTGCAGTAATGTTCTGACAGCTTTGCGCGAAAAGAATATGAATTGGTATGAGGTATTGATTCTTGTAGAATATCTGAATGTTCCCAGAAAAGTAGTCGCGAAAAACAGACATGTTTCTCTGAGCATGATAGACAGTTATCTGCGGAGAAGCAAGAAATGGATGAAAGAAAAATTTCAAAAGGAATACGAGCAGATATAACTGCGAAAACACGGGCGCCGGTGTATTTTGGAAAAGCTTCAGACTGTAACAGCTGTTTCTTTTCCGATACACCGGCGCAGAAGAAATGTGCGGATATTATTTTTTATAAATGAGTTTCCTGAGAAACAGGGATTTTTCAGGAGTGCTCCGTAGCCTCCTCGATAAGTCCGATAATGGTCTCGATAGAATCCGCCTGTTGGCTTGCCGCCATTTTTTCGGAAAGAGAAGCGCGGTTTTCATAAAGCGAATGAACCGCCGTGAGAAGCGAGTCAGGCGTTATGGCTTCCTCTTCAAGAACCATGCTGAAGCCCTGGTTTTCAAAAGAGCGTGCATTTAAAATCTGGTCGCCCCGGCTTGACGCAGCGGGAAGAGGAATCAGAAGCGCAGGCTTTCTCAGGGCAAGAAGCTCGCAGATTGCATTTGCTCCGGCGCGTGAAATCACGATGTCAGAGAGGGCAAAAAGATCCTTAAGCTCTCCCTTGATGTAATCATACTGTACATAGCCCGCCATGCTGTCCAGAGTCGGATCGACCTTTCCCTTTCCGCACAGATGAATCACATGGAAATCGGGAAGAAGGCGGGGGAGAATACTTCTCACTGCTTCATTGACAGCAGCCGCGCCAAGACTTCCTCCCATAACAAGAATTACAGGCTTTCCTTCAGGCAGTCCGGTAAAGCGGAGCGCACGGATGGCGTCGCCTGTCATAAGTTCCTGACGAATAGGCGAGCCGGTCAGAACAGCTTTCTCATCCGGCAGATACTGAAGCGTCTCAGGGAAATTACAGCAAACTTTACTGGCAGCCGGAATACAGATTTTATTTGCGAGACCGGGCGTCATATCAGATTCATGGATAATCACAGGAACCTTGCGGCGCTTGGCAGCCAGCACGACAGGGACAGACACAAAGCCGCCCTTGGAAAATACAACGTCAGGCTGAAGCTTGCGAATGATATTGACAGCCTCCCCGTAGCCCTTGATGACCTTAAAAGGATCGGTAAAGTTTTTAGGATCAAAATAACGGCGAAGCTTTCCGGAAGAAATGCCGTAATAAGGAATCTGCAATTCTTCGATCAGTTTCCGCTCGATACCGTCATAGGAACCCATATAAGAGATTTCATAACCAAGTTCCCGAAGCCGCGGCAAAAGAGCGATATTAGGAGTCACATGTCCGGCGGTTCCTCCGCCAGTCAGAAGAATTTTTTTCAAGGATTTCACCTCCATGATAAAAGTCTATGTTTATTATGATAGGTTCTAATCCGTCTGTCAATTCCATATTAAAAGAAATAAAGGAACGAAAATGAATAATAAAAAATTTCATAATTGGATAAAAAAAGAAATAGAAACAGAGGCAGCCGCCATAGAACAGGACGCTGAAAAAAATGCGCCCTCTGATCTTCACATGGCAGACGATTCCTCAGATGACCTGATGAGCCGGATTCGCACTTCACAAGGTCCTAAACGGCGTACATTCCATATACGCCCCCGCGTCCTTGCCGCTGCCGCGGCAGCAGCAAGCCTCGTGATAGCACTCGGAGTAGGAGCCAGCGGAGAACGCCTCTTCACCCCGGAAGTCCA
>CAUWNO010000199.1:0-3417 GCA_963559965.1 uncultured Lachnospiraceae bacterium
GATTTTTTCTGTTCTTTTTTGTGCTTTTTAGTCGGTTTCTCTGTTAGTTCTCTTTTGTTTTTGTTAAATCCGACTGTTATAATCGGATTTATAATCTCTTATTCTCCCGAATTTGTTAATTAATTAACCTAACTGTACAAAAAAAGACGCCTCCGGCTCACCAGAAACGTCTTTCCTGTCTGTTTCACATAAAATTGTTCTGAAAAAGCTTAGTCTTCCTTCACAACGTCAGCGATAAAGTCGCGCAGAACCTTAGCGGAATGCTTCAGCTGCTCCATCTCCTCCTCAGACATGGAAATCTTCAGAGTTCTGGCGATTCCGTCGTCGTTCACCACGCAGGGAAGGCTGACGCAGGAGCCTGCCAGATCGCCGTACTTCTCATCGAGAACATGAGCAACCGGAAGAACGGTATTCTGATTCTTCAGAATAGACTCTACGATACGGAAGGTAGACATGGCGATTCCGTCGAAAGTAGCTCCCTTCAGGGAAATTACGTCAGCGCCGCCGGAGCGTGCTTTCTTTGCAATCGCATCCTTCTCTTCCGCTCTCTCCTTCTCGTCCTGAGAGAAGAAGTGATCTACCGGCTCGCCTGCAACGTTTACGCTGCTCCAGATCGGAACCTGAGCATCGCCGTGCTCGCCGAGGATATATCCCTGAATATCACGGATATCCACCTTGCAGCGGCGGCTTAAGAGGTAACGGAAACGTGCTGTGTCGAGAGATGTACCGGTTCCGATAACTCTCTCAGCCGGAAGTCCTGTTTCCTTCTGAATCAGGTAGGTATTTACGTCTACCGGGTTGGAAACTACGATAATCAGCGGGTTCTTTGCATACTTCATAATATTCTGCGCAATACTCTTTGCCACGCCTGTATTTACCTTTGCAAGATCAAGACGTGTCTGACCTTCCTTACGCGGAACGCCTGCCGTCACAATGATAATCTTCGCATCGGCACACTCCTCGTAGCCGCCCTGTCTTACGCGAACCTGGCTGTAGAAAGCCGTTCCGTGGGAAATATCAAGAGCCGCGCCCTTTGCGCGCTTCTCATTCAGGTCAATCAGAACAATCTCTCCTACCTGCGCACGCAGCATCAGCGTGTAGCAGATTGTCTCGCCTACATTACCTGCGCCGACTACGACAATTTTGTTTGATGTCTCGTTGCTCATACTGTTACCTCACTCTCTTCTCATTTACGTAGTACATTGATAAATTTTCTACAATCGACTGTATTATAACACATTGTTAAACTCCTAACAAGTACTAATCTTCATTTTTGTACGGATTTTTGAACAATATTTTTTTGTACATCCGGCGGTGCATCTTTGGCAGGGAAGCATGCGCGGCGGCGCTTTATTTATTCCAGCGCGCCCTTTACCTTCCTGCGGGAAATGCAGCGTTCCTCCTTATTGGCAAGCGCCGTTACGCGCGCGTCCAGCAGGATTTTGCGCCCTTCGGCATTACGGGTATAGACAACCTCATATTTCCCAATGAAGCGTTCCATTTCCTTTGCGAAAATATCAGCGTCCTCACGGCGTCTGGCAAAGCAGTCAGGGATGACAAAGCAGCCGTCGAGCTTATTTTTGCGGGAAGACTTATAGAGCAGGTAGCGCTGATTGTCAATCACTTCAAAAAATTCAAACACGCATTTTGCAAAGAGCGCCTTATCACGGCCGGTTCCGCCGAGAAGATAGATCTGATAGAGCGTGCCCGCCGATTCGGCTTCCACGCGGCTTTCTTCCATTTCAAGCTGACCGGTTTTCAAAAGAGCGCTGCGGATGCCCCGTCCAAATTGCTCCAGCCGTCCCAGCGGCGTCCCGAGGGAAAACACTTTTTTGAAGAGCGGACGCTCAATGAAATAGAGCAGGATCGAGAAAAGCCCAAACGTAAGCCCGATAACAGAACCGCTTCCGGTGCGGATACAGAGGCTGACGGCAAGGATCGCCGCGATGATCATGAGGACGGTGGAAATAATCATGTTGCGGATAGCGTCGAACAGCAGAACATTTGGAATAAATTTGTCCTGTACGCCGGTTTCGTCCACCGTCTCGATCCGGTCGAACACCGCAAGAGAGCGTTCCCACCGCTCCTTTAAAAGGCTGCGTTTGCGGGACAGCTCCAGCATACGGGCGTTGATCTTTCTGACATTTTCCGGAGAAAAGGGCGGCTTTACAAAGGAAAGCCTGTCCATCCCGTTTTCAATGGAATCCTCTTTATAGTGCAGCCCGAGAAAATGCTCCATACGCCGGCTGAGCATGGCAAAATCCTCACTGTCGCCCATGTCGTAAGGATCCAGCAGATTTTTACGGGGACGGACGCAGACTAAGTGCCAGATGTTGCTCGTCTTGTCAGGCTCGTCTTTAAAAATGCGGATGGCGCGGCCGCGCATCTGGTTGCTGAGCATATAGGAGCCCACGAAGCTTGCCAGAATGAGAGCATTGATACACGGAGAATCCCAGCCTTCTCCGAGCAGCGATTTTGTGCCGATGAGCGCCTGAAAATAGCCTTCTGCAAAAAGTCGGCTCACAAGTCCCGTCATAAAATGCCGGTCACCGGAAATATTCACTTTTACATAGTCCGTCAGAAGCCCTGCGGAAGAAAAACTGATGCGATCCGGTTCTTCCACAATAGAAAGGAGCGCGTTTTTTGCTTCGGCAGGAATAATGACCACTGAGCCGCACAGCACGGCGAAGCGAATGTCGGAATTGATCCGGACGGCGTGACGGCGGAGCTGTTCAAAAAAAGGCAGGACGCCGAGCTGCTCCACATGCTTTGTTTCGTCGCCCAGAGAACTCTCGTATTCTTTTCGGATATAGTCGGTCAGAATCAGCAGGCGCAGATCTTTTTGCATGGAATCGTATTCCGCAAAAGTGATCTCGCGGATGCTGTCGCATTTCCCCATGGAATTAACCATCATTTTTTCGAGGGCTGGGTTCTGACAAAACAGCACCTTGCGCTTTTCGATCAGCCCCTTTGATTTGAACAGGTGCAAAAGCTGTTCGCGGTAAACGGTATCAACTGCAAAGGAGTCTGGATCGTCGAAGAAAAATCCCTGCATCAGAAGCTCCATCCATTTCGGGGAAAGCTCTTCCAGGCGGCGGAAACCCAAAAGCTTCTGAAACCGTTCTGGACAGGGAACTTTTTTTGCCGCCAGAAAAATGAGGAGGGAGGAAAAATACGCCGGATTATCGAGAATCTGCTCGTCACTGCTGCCGGGCGCAAGGAGCGTATGTCCCTGCACCGCCTGAAAAAAGGTTTCGTCCGCCAGAAGCATATCTGTGATTTCTTTGACGTCAGCGTTAAAAACCTCGATTCGTTTCATCTCCTCTTTTGTGGGATAGTTGAAATAAACATAATCCTGATGGGGGCAAAGCGTCCCGTCCTTTACAAGCTCCGGCACGGTGATCTCCTCGTCGATAC
>CAUWNO010000200.1:0-3386 GCA_963559965.1 uncultured Lachnospiraceae bacterium
TGTTACTAAAATATTTTATACAAATGTAAGAATTCCTTTGATATAATCTGTTGGATTCTTTTCCAGCAGCTGGAACGCCTCGTCAATTTGCTCGAATGGTATTCTGTGAGAAATCAGCTCATCTGTGGGAAATACACCATTTTTATATGCTTCTATTCCCTGTTCCAATGTAGTCATATAGTCTTCACTGTACCATGGATGTGTCACATGGATAATTGGAGAACGATACATCATATTGTATGCCATTTCCTCCGTAAAAACCTCCTGTTTCGTATACATGGACGGTGCACAGATCTTTCCCCTTCCTGCAATCTTTACAATCGATAATGCGGAAGCCAGCCCTTTCAGGCTTCCTGTTATTTCTATAACAATATCAAACCCTTTTCCATTTGTCAAATCATACATGACATCCTCAAGATTTTCCCTGACCGGATTTATTGTATGTGTGGCACCATACTTTTTTGCCAGCTCCAGCTTTTCATCAACAAAATCTATGGCTGTCAAATTTCCCAGATTATCTGCTCGCAGTCCTGCAATGCACATAAGTCCCATAAAACCGCAGCCAATCACTGCCACTCTGTCTCCTAATCTGGGAGAAGCAGCCTGCACAATGTTCGCCACACACATCATAGGCTCGCCCAGGCAGGCCTCCACCGGCTTATCCATAGGGGGAATTACGGTCCACCGGTCTGTTTCTGATGCAAGAATATGTGTGGAAAAGCAACCTGCCGCCACACCTGTGACGAAATCTCCCTCTCGAAAACATGTAACTCCTTTTCCCGTTTTGATTACCTTTCCAACAGGCTCATGCCCCAATCCCATGGGATATGAAATCTCTTTTTCCATGGCCTCATAGCCATTTCTGTGAAATCCCATACAGCTTGTTCCAAAATATGCCGGAATATCTGAATGACACAGACCCACACTGATGGTTTCTATTAAAATTTCATGCTCCTTTAATTCAGGAATTTCCTCCTCAAAAAAAGCAAAGGTTTTCTCTCCTGTCAGTTTTGCTGTCTTTCTTACCATGTCAGCCTCTCTTTCTGGCTATAGCCGCCCGAACTTTTCCGCAAATATCAGCTGCTGTCAGACGAAAACGCTTCATCAGATACGGAATATCCCCTACTTCGCCAAAGCAGTCCTGCACACCTACTCTTTCTACCGGAACAAGGCAATTCTCTGACACTACCTCACAAACTGCGCTTCCAAGACCATTTATGATATTATGATTTTCTGCTGTAACAATGGCTCCTGTCATTCTTGCACAATTTATAATCATTTCTTTATCAACAGGCTTAATGGTAAACATATCTACAACTCTGGCTGAAATTCCTTCCTCCTCAAGAAGCTCTGCCGCTGCCAGTGCCTCTGCAACCATAATTCCAGATGCAATAATTGTTACATCTCTTCCTTCACGAATAAGATTTGCCTTCCCTATCTGAAAAGCAGAACCATCCTTATAAATCTTTGTCATCATCTTGCGGGCAGTCCGCAGATAATACATTCCCTTTTTCTCTGTCAGCTGTTCCATCAGATCCGTCAGCATCGTATTGTCTGACGGCTCCAGAATCGTAAGATCAGGAAATGCACGAAGTACTGCCACATCCTCAAAGGGCATATGGGTTCCTCCGTTATATGCCGCCATCACTCCCGGATCAGAGCCTACCAGCCGGATATTTGCGCCGGAATAGCAGCCGGAAATAAAAATCTGATCATTGGTCCTTCTGGTTATAAATGGTGCAAAGGAATGAAGGAATGGAATCTTTCCTGTCATGGATAATCCGCAGGCCACTCCCACCATGTTTGCTTCCTGAATGCCGCAGTTTATCAGCTGTCCGGGATGTCTTTCGGCAATCTCTTTCATGCCCGGCCCCATCAGACAGACACCCAAATCAGCCTCCAGCTCCATCACATCTTTATTTTTTTCCATCATTTGATCCATTTTGGCTGCATATGCCGCTGCCATGGTTTCTTTTTCTTCTTCAAATCTGTCCATTACCCGAATCATTGCTCTGCCCCCTTTACTTTTCCAAAATTGCAATTGCTTCATTTGCCTGCTCTTCTGATACGCTGACATGGTGATTCCACATTTCTTCCGCAAATTTGCAGCCTTTTCCCTTTATGGTATGAAGTACAATGACAGATGGCTTTCCCTTTTCTGCCTTTGCCTTATCAATTGCCGCATCTATTGCTTCATAATCGTGACCATCTATTTCCTGTACATCCCAATGGAAGCTCTTAAACTTTTCACCAAAGGATTCCATATTTTCTATAGATGCCGTCATATCATCCAATTGCATTTTGTTGTCATCCAAAAACAGAATCAGATTATCCAGCTGATGCTGTGCGGCAAACATAATTGCCTCCCAGTTCTGCCCCTCCTGGCTTTCTCCGTCTCCCATAAAGCAGTAAATAGTATTTTCTTCCTGATTCTGTTTTTTACCCAGGGCAATTCCACAGGCCACAGATAATCCCTGTCCCAGCGATCCCGTTGTGACATCAATACCTGGTGTCTTTTTTCTGTCGCAGTGGCTGGGAAGATTCGTTCCCGGCTGATTTAAAGTATCAAGCCATTCCATCGGGAAAAATCCCTTCAAAGCCAATGCTGCATAGATAGCCGGTCCTGCATGTCCTTTTGAACAGACAATCCAGTCCCGATCCTCCATGGCAGGATTTTTCGGATCGTATTTCAGTTGCTTTCCATACAAAACGCTTAATACGTCCACAATACTCATTGCTCCTCCGATGTGGCCAAAACCCCGAATCTTCATCTGATGAATGGTTTTTATCCGGATTTGTTTTGCGAAGCTCTGCAGCATATTTACCTGTTCCTTGTCTAACATAAAATTGCCTCCTTTATCATTTATTCTAACTTTTATTAAGAAGCAACTTTCATGCCAGTTAGTGTGCCGCATACCTTCTCTGTCACTTATTCAAAAACCTTTCTTTTGCTTTTTTCTGGAATTCCCAGCTCCTCTCTGTATTTTGCCACTGTTCTGCGGCTGATTTCGATTCCTTCCTTCTTTAAAAGCTGCATCAGCTTCTGATCACTTGCCGGTGAGCTTTTATCTTCTTTTTCAATAAGCCTTCGCAATTGTTCTTTTGCAAATAATGCTGTAGAAGCCACACTCTTTCCCTCTTTAATTTTTCTGCAGAAGAAGTAGCTCATAGGATAAATTCCCCAGGTACACTGCAGATATTTATCCTTCACTGCCCGGCTAACGGTCGACTCATGTATACCTAATATATCTGCAATTTCCTGCATGGAAAGCGGAAGCAAATATCCTTTTCCATGTGTAAAAAAGCCCTCCTGCTGTTCCACCAGAATTTTGGCCACTGCTCCCAGAGTTTCATTTCTCTGCTGAACACACTGAATAGTCCAGCGG
>CAUWNO010000201.1:0-3361 GCA_963559965.1 uncultured Lachnospiraceae bacterium
CATCCATCAGAATAATCTTCGGATGGGACATCAGAGCGCGGCCCATCGCAAGCATCTGCTGCTCTCCTCCGGAAAGCGTTCCCGCTATCTGATTCTTTCTCTCTTCAAGACGCGGAAAGCGCTTATATACACGCGCAAGCGTCTCCTCAATTTCATTCTTATCCTTTCGCGTGTAAGCTCCAAGCTTCAGGTTATCAAGAACGGAAAGCTGGGAGAACACCCGTCGTCCCTCCGGAACGTGCGCCATTCCCATAGAAACAATCTTATGAGCCGGAACATGCGTGATATCCTGTCCCTCAAAATAGATGCTTCCCTTTTTCGGTGCAACCAGACCGGTAATCGTCTGAAGTGTCGTCGTCTTTCCTGCCCCGTTTGCTCCGATCAGCGCTATCACCTCTCCTTCCTTTACCTCAAAAGAAATTCCTCTGATAGCCTGAATCATTCCATAATATACTTCTATGTCTCTGACTTCCAGCATTGTCATACTGCTATTCCTCCTATTCCCCAAGGTACGCTGTGATTACCTTCGGAGCATTCAGCACCTCTGCCGTATCTCCCTGTGCAAGAACCTGACCAAAGTTCAAAACAGTCAGCTTCTCACAGATACCGGATACCAGCTTCATATCATGCTCAATCAGAAGAATCGTCATATGAAATTCATCACGCACAAAGCGGATTGTGTCCATCAGTTCCTGGGTCTCGTTCGGATTCATTCCCGCAGCCGGTTCATCCAGAAGAAGAAGCTTCGGATCTGTCGCCAGCGCTCTGGCTATCTCCAGCTTTCTCTGCTTTCCGTAGGGAAGATTGGACGCCTTATACTCTGCCTCTTTTTCCAGGTCAAAAACCTTCAAAAGCTCCATAGCTCTTTCATCCATCGCTTTTTCCGTTCTGTAGTATTTCGGAAGGCGAAGGATACCTGTCAAAGCTGAATATTTGTAATGATTATGAAGTCCCGCCTTTACATTATCAAGAACTGTCAGCTCGGAGAACAGGCGGATATTCTGGAAGGTACGCGCTATTCCGCATTTATTAATCTCCGTCGTCTTCTTGCCTGTAATATTTTGTCCGTCCAGCATAATGTAACCATCTGTCGGCTTATAGACTCCTGTCAGAAGGTTAAAAATTGTCGTCTTTCCCGCTCCGTTAGGTCCAATCAGACCGTAAAGCTGCTCCTTCTCAATTGTTAGGCTGAAATCGTCCACGGCACGCAGTCCGCCAAAAGAGATTCCAAGATTTTTTACTTCCAGCAACGCCATCTTACGCTTCCTCCTTTGTCTTTTTGCGAACAAAAAATGCACGGATTCTTTCCTGTATCATCCGTCCGCCCGGACTGGATGTAAAGAGCATCGTAGCAATCAGAATCACCGCATAAATCAACATACGGTAGTCATTCAGAGAGCGTAGAAGCTCCGGAAGCAGGGTAAGAACTACGGCGGCTATCATGGAACCGCGAATATTTCCGATTCCGCCAAGCACGACAAAGACGAGTATCATAATAGACATGTTATAACCGAAATTCTTCGGAAGGGCTGTCAGCGTAGATAGATTGTGAGCGTAAAGAACGCCTGCTGTTCCTGCAAGCGCCGCAGAAACGGAAAATGCGAGCAGCTTATACTTCGTCACGTTAATTCCTATGGATTCTGCCGCGATTCTGTTATCCCGGATAGCCATAATTGCTCTTCCCGTGCGGGAATGGATCAGATTAATCACAATAAGCAGCGTAATAAGAATCAGAATAATACCGATCAGAAAAGTAGAATCCTTCGGTGTACCTGTAATTCCCTGAGGTCCCTTAATAATGACCTCGCCTCCTTTTTCCAGACCGAGATCCAGACTGTCTTTCGTGGAAATATGGAAGCCCTGGCTGTCTCTTCCAAGGAAAATGACATTGACCACATTTTTAATAATCTCGCCGAAGGCAAGCGTGACAATCGCCAGATAGTCTCCCTTCAGACGCAGGACAGGAATTCCAATCAGTACGCCGAACAGAGCTGCACAAAGTGTTCCGATAAGGATGGCGAGAAAGAAGCGGATTCCCGCCACAGGAATCACATCAGCCATGCACTTGGAAAAAGTAGCGCTGGCAAAGGCTCCCACACACATAAAACCTGCGTGGCCAAGGCTCAGCTCTCCGGAAATACCTACGGTAAGATTCAGAGATATGGCAAGAATCACATACATACAAAGGGGTACTAAAAGTCCTTCGAGAAGA
Organism: uncultured Lachnospiraceae bacterium; assembly: GCA_963559965.1. Lineage (GTDB taxonomy): Bacteria > Bacillota > Clostridia > Lachnospirales > Lachnospiraceae > Laedolimicola. The sequence goes on from CAUWNO010000201.1 coordinate 2,213, forward strand.
CTGGATATCATACCAGCCTGCATCATAACCTGTACAATCAGAAATGCCGCTATCACAAGACCGTAGGTTATGAAATTACTCTTTGTCATTTTACTTAAGCTGCGTTTCTTCATCTTTCATCCACCTACACTTTCTCCTGAATCTGCTTGCCGAGAAGTCCTGTGGGCTTTACAAGAAGCACCACGATCAGTACGGCGAATACGATGGCGTCCGCAAGCTGGGAAGAAATATAGGCTTTGCTCAGAATCTCAATTACTCCCAGAAGGATGCCGCCGATAAAGGCTCCCGGAATCGAACCAATTCCTCCGAACACGGCTGCCACAAAAGCCTTGATACCGGGCATGGAGCCCGTATAGGGAGTCAGAGACGGGTAGGATGAACAGAGAAGCACTCCTGCAATAGCTGCCAGTGCAGATCCAATCGCAAAAGTCAGAGCAATCGTCCCGTTCACATTGACTCCCATAAGCTGCGCAGCCCCACTGTCCTCCGACACGGCAAGCATCGCGCGTCCCGCCTTGGAATACTTCATAAACAGCATAAGACCTGTCATAATAATGATGCAGGCAATTACCGTCACAATCGTTTCTCCCGATATCACAAGAGCGCCGTCCGCCAGCGTAACAGACGGAACCTTCACAACAGAGGTAAAAGACTTTGTATTCGCCCCGTAAATCAGAAGCGCCACATTTTGAAGAAAATAGCTGACCCCGATTGCTGTAATCAGAACGGCAAGCTTGGAAGCTTTCCGAAGCGGCTTATAAGCAATTCTTTCAATCACAACGCCTAAAACCGTGCAGACAACAACGGAAATCAGCACACCGAGAACCGGAGGCAGCCCCATAGTGCTGACCGTAGAAAACACAACGAAAGCTCCGACCATAATGACGTCTCCGTGAGCAAAATTCAGCATCTTTGCAATACCGTATACCATGGTGTAGCCCAGCGCTATAATCGCATACACGCTTCCCAGGCTGATTCCATTCACCAGGTAGGACACAAATCCCATCATACATAACACCTCTTTATCATTTTGTTTATACAGCGTCCGCGTACAAAATACATTTGTTTTCCAGCGCTGATTTTCGTTCTATTATAGCACAGAACTAAAGTGTACACAAGTAAAAAACAGAGGGAATCCTGATTCGGAAT
>CAUWNO010000202.1:0-3248 GCA_963559965.1 uncultured Lachnospiraceae bacterium
CAGCAGATCTGGACGCTCTGATTTTTGTAGGGCTCCCATGGGAAAAGGGAGGAACGCTTTACAATGTGGCGGCGGCGCTGAAAGGCGGAGAGCTTCTCGGAATGGTTCCCAAAACCTGTATTCCCAATTATGGGGAATTTTACGAGCTGCGTCATTTTGCTCCGGGAAACCAGAAAGCGGAATGGATATGGATAGATTTTGAAGACGGAGAAGGAGATGAGATTCCTTTTGGAACGAATCTTCTGTTTACCTGTGAGGAGCTTCCGGGTCTTGCGGTGGCGGCGGAAATCTGCGAGGACGTATGGGTTCCGAATCCCCCGAGCGTGCGTCATGCCCTGAGCGGAGCGACGGTGATTGTGAACTGCTCTGCAAGCGACGAGACGACAGGAAAGGGAAGCTACCGGGAAGCGCTGATAGGAGGACAGTCAGCCCGCCTTGTATGCGGTTATATTTACGCCAATGCAGGCGAGGGAGAATCGACGCAGGATCTGGTGTTCGGCGGTCATAATTTAATTGCGGAAAACGGGAAGATTCTGAGCCGCTCCGCTCGTTTTATAAATGAGACGATATACGCAGATCTGGATATTGCAAAGCTTCGGGGAGAAAGAAGAAGACTGACGACCTTTTTTGCAACGTCAGAGGAGGATTACACAGAGATAGGCTTCCATCTGAAAAAGGAGGAGACGCGTCTGGATGCCCGGATTGACCCATCGCCCTTTGTTCCGGAAGACCGCCGCGGCAGAGAAAGCCGCTGCGAAGAAATCTTTTCCATTCAGGCGCAGGGACTTCGCAAAAGACTTGAGCATACAGGCTGCCGTACTGCTGTCGTAGGTATTTCAGGAGGTCTGGATTCCACACTGGCGCTTCTTGTGACAGTAAAGGCATTTGACAGTCTGGGACTTGACAGGCAGGGAATTCTCGGTGTGACGATGCCCTGCTTCGGAACGACAGACAGAACCTACCAGAATGCATGTGAGCTTGTAGAGGGACTGGGAGCACGTTTGATAGAAGTAGATATCAGAGAGAGCGTGCTGACGCATTTCCGTGATATCGGTCAGGATCCGGAGACGCATGACGTCACATATGAAAATGCGCAGGCAAGAGAGCGGACGCAGGTTCTTATGGACATAGCCAACCAGAAGGGAGGAATGGTCATAGGAACGGGAGATATGTCGGAGCTGGCGCTGGGATGGGCGACCTACAACGGCGACCATATGTCCATGTACGGTGTCAACGCAGGAGTTCCCAAGACACTGGTACGTCATCTGGTAAGATATTACGCGGATACCTGTGAGGAAAAGGAGCTTTCGGAGACGCTGCTCGATATTCTCGACACGCCGGTAAGCCCGGAGCTTCTGCCCCCCAAAGACGGTGTTATTGCACAGAAGACAGAGGATCTAGTAGGTCCCTATGAGCTTCACGATTTCTATCTTTACTATATTTTGCGTTTTGGATTTTCACCTGCAAAAATTTTTCGTCTTGCAAAAAAAGCATTTGAAGGAAGGTACGACGAAGAGACAATACTCAAATGGCTGAAGACTTTCTACCGGAGATTTTTTGCGCAGCAGTTCAAGCGTTCCTGTCTTCCGGACGGACCGAAGGTCGGAACAGTCGCGGTATCGCCACGCGGCGATCTCAGAATGCCCAGCGACGCTTCGGCGGCAATCTGGCTTCAGGAGCTTGAGACACTTTAAAACAGGAGACGGACGTTTCCGCAATATGAGAACAGGGGAGAACATTATGGCTTTTAAAATTATCACAGATTCGGCAACCGATCTGCCTAAGGAAATTATAGACAGATATCAGCTTCATGTAATACCGACGCCTGTCACGATCGACGGGACTGACTATTTTGACGGTAAGACGATATTTCCGGAGGAGTTTTATAAGATTCAGGCTGGAGGAGCCGATATCAAGACGTATCATATCAACCAGTATATGTTCCGCGAAAACTTTGAGCCTTATGCCAAGGCAGGAGATGAAGTGCTGTATTTATGTTTTTCCACAGGAATAGCGGGAACGTTTAATGCGGCAAATCTGGCTAAAGAAGAGCTTCTGGAGGAGTATCCGGACTTTAAGCTGACAATCATTGATTCCAAATGCGCGTCTATGGGATTCGGTCTTGTAGTGGAGAAACTGCTGCGTATGCAGGCGAACGGAGCGCCGAAGGATGTGATTATTGAAGCGGCGGAATACTTCTGCTCTCATATGGAGCATATTGTGACAGTCGAGACGCTGGAGTATCTTTATAAAGGAGGCCGTCTCAGCAAAACCTCGGCAGTTCTCGGCGGAGTTCTCGATCTGAAACCGATTATTGAAGTAAACCAGGACGGAGCTTTACAGGCTATCGAAAAGATACGCGGCAGACAAAAGTCTTTGAAACGCTGCGTGGAGCTTGTCGGGGAGAGAGGCTGTGAGCTGGACAAACAGACGATTGCGGTCGTACACGGCAACGATCCGGTTACCTGCGATAAGGTTTGCAATATGTTGACAGAGAAATACAACTGCCGCGGAATTATCAGGTCATGGGTCGGCTGCGCGATTGGAGCGCACACAGGTCCCGGAATTATAGGAATTGTATTCCTCAACGCCAGTGAGGAAAAATACGCGGAGTATTTGTAAGAGCGCGCGTGTGCGAACGGTGCGCGAAGCAGGATAAAACAGAATAACAGAAGAATTTTTACAGGAGTCTTCCTTATGTTTGAAATATAACAGTGAGGAAGGCTCCTGTTTTGCTGTCTCCAGAATAAACCCAATGATTTTATGGAAAAACAATAAAATATGCAAGAGATACGGAATAAAACAAGATAAAATGTACAAAGCTACTGTATTGATAGAGAAGTGGTTTGGTATTTTCGTGAAAAATTGCATATGCTAACATTCATATTAAGGAAAATAATCAAATCAGGGAAGAAATGGAGAGAAAGGAATGCAGAATCTTACAGACCGACAGATTAAATGCATAAAACTTCTGCTTGAAGAGCATCAATATCGTTCTTCAAATTACTATTCTCAAAAACTACATGTCTCTGAGAAAACATTGCTTCAGGATTTGAAAATTCTGCAGAAATATCTGATGGAATTTGGAATTCATCTGGAACGAAAAACAGGGTGCGGCATTTTTCTGGATGAGGAAGCAAAACGCCACAGAGAGTTTCTGAATGATCTGGAAAGGCAGCAAAACATAGGAAAACCCGTATCAGTTACATTAAGACGATGGGAAATTTTGAGACGTCTTTTGATGAATC
>CAUWNO010000203.1:0-3248 GCA_963559965.1 uncultured Lachnospiraceae bacterium
TCGAAGTGTTACGTTGTTAGCACTAATCATGTTAAAACTCCTTGTGTTTCTCAGAAGACGGAAATAATTGTCTTAACAGACAAAAATCTCATCCTCTGTTGATAAATGTTTCATGCAGCCTCTTCCTATTTTACAGAAAAATATGGTTTTTGCAAGCGTTTTTAAATTGTTCATAATTCTTTTCTGTTAAAATTTATATAAATATGATATGATGACGGGGAAAGACTATAAAAGAAGATATTACAAAACTTGTAAGGAGAGAAAACTATGAAAAAGAAACTTGTAATTTTAACGGCAGTGTGTGCTCTGGCAGTAGGAATGCTTGCAGGATGCAAGAGTAAAGAAAGCGCCGGAAGCGAACCGGAGGTAAAAGAGATTTTGGCGGCTGTTCAGGAAGCGTACGGCGAAGATTATCTTCCGGATACCGATATAGATAAGGAAACGCTGGAAGCAGGATTTGGAATCGATATGAGTCTTGTGGAAGATTTTGCGGCTCAGATGCCCATGATCAGTGTTCATCCGGACTGCGTGATTATTATTAAGGCAACAGAAGGAAACGGCGAAACAATAGAAAAGGCTCTGGAGACATACAAAGAGTCGCTTCTTCAGGCAGGCATGTGCTATCCGGCAAATATCGCCAAGACAGAGGCGTCTGAAGTGCTCAGAGAGGGAGATTATGCGGCATTTTTCCTCGTAGGCGCTCCTGATGACCGCCTGGATGCGACGGAAGAGGAAGCTCTTGATTTTGCAAAGGAGCAGACTCAGAAGGCGGTAGATGCTTTTGAGGGATTTTTCAAATAAGGAGCAGGTATGGTTTTCAGCAGTTTTACATTTTTGCTTGTATTTCTGCCGGTCATGCTGGCGATATATTATATCGCTCCTTTCAGGCTTCGCAACGGAATTTTGTTCCTTGGAAGCCTTTTTTTCTATGCATGGGGCGAGCCGGTCTATGTGGTGCTGATGCTTTTTTCTACAGTAGTAGACTTTGTGCATGGACAGCTGGTGGAAAAGTACAGGGGAACAAAAAAGAGTATGGCGGCGCTTATTTCTTCCGTGGCAATCAATCTCTCCCTTTTGGGATTTTTTAAGTATAGCGGTCTGGCGCCCCTGCCTGTAGGAATTTCTTTTTATACGTTTCAGACCATGTCCTATACGATTGACGTCTACAGACAGAAGACTCCGGTGCAGAAGAATATTATCAGCTTTGGAGCCTATGTGGCGATGTTTCCTCAGCTGATTGCCGGTCCGATTGTCCGATATTCTGATATTCAGAAGGAGCTGGATGACAGGAGGGTTACGCTTCCTGATTTGAGTACGGGTCTTGACCGTTTTCTCATAGGTCTTGGGAAAAAGGTTCTGCTGGCAAATACATTCGGCGAACTGTGGGAGCTGTTTCTTGCGCGGCAGGAAATCAGTATGCTGGGAAGCTGGACAGGTATTCTGGCTTTTGCGCTTCAGATTTACTTTGACTTTTCAGGCTATTCGGATATGGCGATTGGTCTTGGAAGACTTATGGGCTTTCGTTTCCCGGAGAATTTTAATTATCCCTATATCTCTGCAAGTATTACAGAATTCTGGAGACGGTGGCATATGACGCTGGGAAGCTGGTTCAGAGAGTATGTCTACATTCCGCTTGGCGGAAACCGGAAAGGGCAGGTTCTTCAGCTCCGCAATATTCTGATTGTCTGGCTTCTGACGGGAATCTGGCATGGAGCCGGGTGGAATTTCGTGGTCTGGGGATTGTATTTTGCAGCGCTTCTGATTATAGAAAAGCTGTGGCTTCTCCGCATTCTTGAGAAGCTTCCGAGAGCAGCAGCTCATGTGTACGCCTTTCTGGCTGTTTTGTTTGGATGGGTGATCTTTGCCTTTGATTCCCTGAAGCAGGGGACGGCGTGGCTTCTTGCGATGGCAGGACAGGGGGCAGGACCGCTTTTCTGTGCGGAAGATTTTTATTATCTGAAATCCTACGGCGTATTGCTGATAATAGGAATTCTGGCGTCTACCCCTCTGTTTTGCAGGCTGGGACGCAGATATCTGCGCTCACAGGCAGTTCAGACAGCGGGACTTCTTATTATAAGCATTCTCTGTCTGGCAAGCCTTGCGTCAGGCAGTTATAACCCGTTTTTCTATTTCAGGTTCTGAGGAGGAAGTATATGAAACAGAAAGTGATTTGGATTCTGGGCTTTTGGACTGTATTTGCCCTTTGGAATTTTCTGACTCCGCAGAAGAGCTTTTCTGAGGCAGAGAACAGATATCTTCAGGAAAAACCGGAAGCTGACAGGGAAAATATTCTGGATGGATCTTATATGGATGACTACGAGGTCTGGATGGCGGATCAGCTGTTGTTCCGGGACGGATTTGTGTCGCTGAAAGCCTCTGCCGACAAGCTGACAGGACGCGGAGACAGCGGCGGCGTTTATCTTGGAAAGGATGGATATCTTCTGGAAATGCTTACAGAGCAGGACTGGGAAGAGAAGGAAGAACGGTTTGAAAAAAATGTGAATCGCGCGGCGGACTTTCTTTCCCGTATGGAAGAGAAGGGAAAGAGGGTACATTTTCTTATGGCACCCACCGGAAGCTATGTGATGGCAGAAAAGCTTCCGCCCTTTGCTCCGGAGCATTCACAGGATAAGGTGTTTGAGGAACTTAGAGAAAAGCTTCCGGGCTTTGTAGACTGCAGGGAGGAGCTTCTCTCTGCAAAGAAAGAAGAACAGCTTTATTACCGCACCGACCATCACTGGACTTCTGCGGGCGCCTGGTATGCGTACAGGGCTTTTCTGAAGGCGGAAGGAAGAGAAGTGCCGGATCTTGCGTCTTATACAAGGGAAGTACTGAGTACGGAATTTTATGGAACCAGTTATGCCCGGGCAGGGCTTTATATGATAGAGCCGGATAAAATGGAAGCCTTCTATCCGAAAGAGGGGGAAAGCGTGCGCGTCGATTATGGCGGCGGCGTGACGGAGAATACGCTTTATGACAGAAGCTTTCTCGCCAAGCGGGATAAATACCGCGTTTTCCTGAAAGGAAATTATCCTCTTACCCGGATAGAGACGGAACAGAAGAACAACAGAAAGCTTCTTCTTGTGAAAGATTCTTTTGCAAATACCTTTGTGCAGTTTCTGACAGAAGATTATGAGGAAATACATGTGGTGGATCTGAGATATTTTAAAATGGATCTGGAAGAGTATGCAGAGGAACAGGAGATAACGGATATTCTTTTCCTTTATCAGATAAAAAATTTTATGGAG
>CAUWNO010000204.1:0-3232 GCA_963559965.1 uncultured Lachnospiraceae bacterium
TGCGCAGACCTTTATTTTTTTATATCTGAATGAAGAGCCTGTTCTATGAGGCAGAGTCTGCGTGCAGAGAGCGCAGGAAGGCGTCTGTAAGGCTGCTCGTCAGCGGAACGCCAAGGCGGGAAAGGACGTCGTCAAGAGCTTTCATAAGGGAAAGAAGTTTTTCTTCCCGTGCATTTTCTCCCATGTGACCAATGCGGATAACCTGTCCTTCCAGGATATCAAAAGAACCTGCCAGCATGATGTTGTGATATTTTTTCAGCGCTTCAAGAATGGCAGCGGCGTCCGTCTTTTCCGGAATGTCGAAGACGGTGACCGTACTGGAATATCCGTCGCGGGTATGGAGCGTAAGCCCGCAGTCTGTCAGGGCAAAGCGCACAGCCTTTGCGAGCCGGGCATGGCGTTCCAGAATAGAAGGGTCAGCCAGAATATTTTCCATAGCCGCTCTCAGCCCGTAAATATCGCTTATGGGCATGGTATATGGGAACCACTGGTTTTCAAAATAGCCGTGAAAGGCAGGGAGGCTTGCGTAAAAAGATGCGACAGGAGTCCGGCGCGTCAACATCGCAGACCAGGCGTCAGAACTTATGGTTACCAGTGTCAGTCCGGGAGGCGCAGAGATAACTTTCTGTGATCCTCCGCACAGAATGTCGATACAGAATTCGTCTGCCAGGATTTCTTCTCCGAACATGGCGGATACGGAATCGACGACTGTCAGAATACCGTAGGATTTCAGAAGGGGACAAATGCGGGAAATGTCGTTGAGAACTCCGCTGGGTGTGTCACAGTGAACGACGGTGGCATATTTGAAATCATGATCCTTCTCAAGAAAAGCTGCCAGAGCGTCCGGGTCAAGTGTGTGAAGATAGTCCGTTGTATAAAGAACGGGATCTCCACCGTACAGCCTCACAAAATCGGCAAAGCCTTTTCCGAAAACGCCGTTGTCCAGTACGAGTACGCGATCGCCCGGCTCTGTCAGAGAAGCGCAGGCGGCTTCGAGACCGAGAATCCCCTCGCCTCCGAGAATCAGCGTTTGATTTCGAGTATGAAGAAGCGAGCTTATCAGTTCGCAGGTTTCTTTATAGAATGTAAAAAATTCAGGATCAAGGTCCGGATTGGTGCAGGCAAGGCTTCGGGCTGCCAATACGTTTTTGCGAACCTGCGTAGGTCCGGGAGTCATAATGTCATACATGCTGTAACCTCCTTTGAATGAAATGACGGAGTCTTTCTGTAACAGGAAGGACAAGAACGGCGGCTGTCCATATCTGAATGAGATTTCCCGGAATCGAGGCGGCGGGAGCCAGCCAGTTTCCGTAAATCAGCCCTTCTGCCAGATAATATCCGGCAAGTTTGATTACGCAGGCGGCGGATATGGAGAGAAAATTCCAGAGAAAACCAGAATGCTTTTCACAGATACGGCCGATTGTCCATCCCATCAGGCCGCAGATGATAAAAGTAAACGGCGACCAGAGATACCATCCGGACAACAGATCAAAAAGCCCCATACCGAACGCGCCGGCCAGTGCTCCGCATCGTGGGCCAAAAAGGAAGGCGGCAAGAAAGAGAGGGACGTTTCCGAGATGGATTAAACCGCCGTTTGCGGCGATGGGAAGCCGGATGTTGATAAAGGCAGTAAAAAGATAGGTGAGAGCTATCATCATAGCGTCCAGTACCAGCTCCTGCGTACGATTTTTCCGGAAGCCGGGTATTGTATCTGATATCTGCATAGATAAGTCCTCCTTCTTAAGTATTGCCTTATTATAGAAGATTGCTGGATTATATAAAATAGCCAGTTTTTAATAAATAAACCATGCCAGGTGAAACGGTGTATAAAACGTCCTATATGAGAAAAAGGCTGACAGCCGCAAAAAGGGAGGTAAGTATGTGGATAAGGCGTAAACAGTTGCAAAATGTATGGTAACAGGGTATGATGAAGAAAATGTAAACGGATGTCTGCGAATGGCGCAGACAGAAGAAAGGCAGGGGGTAAGGTATGGAGAAAGATATGGAGAAGGGCATGGAAACAGAAAACAAAGTTCAGGAGGGCGTGCTGGAATATAAGCCGCTTGAGGTACCGGATGTGGTTCCCGGCAGTACAAGCGTGGATTTTCCGGAGATCAACGATTTTCTCAGAAACATGAAGATCAGGAGCGGACTGTTCGGATTTCAGAAAGAGGACGTATATGAGAAGATGCAGAAGCTGAACAGTCTGTATCAGGCGCGGGCGCAGCAGATGCGCGATCAGGCGCGGGGGCAGCTGAAGCAGATGAAAAAGCAGCAACAGGAAGAGTTGGAGGAACTGCGCGGAAGGGTCGCGGAGGAGTTCCGGAAAAAATTTGAAGAGGAACAGGAAAAGCTTTTTGCGCAGCTGGAGCAGGAAAAGAAGGCGGCAAAGGCGCAGGCGGAGAAAGAGATGGAAGAGCTTCGCACACAGGCAGAAGAAGGGAAGGAGAGCCGCCGTCGTGAAATGGAGCTTATTCGGGAAGAGATGGACAGGCTGATAGAGCGTCTGAACGTTCTGAAGAATAAGGTGAGTGAAGCGGAAGAAAAATAGGCGGGAGTACGGATGAGGAAGAGTGAGACATACTCAGCGGAAGAGATTCTGGAGGACAGAATTGAGGCTGTGCAGCGGAGAAGAGAGCTGAGACGCTTTCTGACAGAATGTATCATGGCGGCAGCCGTTGTCTATCTGGTGTTTCATTATGTGGCAGGGCTGGCATTTGTCAGCGGAAGCTCCATGGAACCTTCTTTGAAAAACGGAGAACTGGCGGTTTTCTACCGACTCGATCCGGAGTATCAGACAGGAGATATCGTTATCATACACAGAGAAGAGAATATGGAATACATAAAAAGAATAGCGGCAGAGCCGGGCGACGTGGTAGATATCACGGAAGACGGAAAGGTTCTTGTGAATGGAAAGCCGGAAGAGGGATTTCCGAACGGGGGCTGGACGTCTCCGTCGGGCAGCGAGATCTCCTATCCCTATACCGTGCCGGAGAACTGCTATTTTGTATTGGGAGATAACCGGGAAAAATCAAAGGATTCCAGAGATTTCGGAGCTGTGACAGAGGATGAGATTGTAGGAAGAATCTGTGTACACCTTGGCATGGCGCGCTGAAAAAGCGCGCCGTGCAGGAGGGCAGAAGCAGAAAAACCTCATAAAATAGAAAAGGCTCATAAAATGAGGAGCGCCCCGACGTACACTGGTACGCCGAGGCTATTATGAAAAAATTTA
>CAUWNO010000205.1:0-3185 GCA_963559965.1 uncultured Lachnospiraceae bacterium
GAATACTCTACACAGCAACACTGCATTATATATTAGGAAAGGAGTCAGATTTATGAATATCAGTAAATTTACACAGAAATCTATCCAGGCAATCAATGATCTGGAAAAACTGGCGTACGAATACGGAAACCAGGAGATTGAACAGGAACATCTTCTGCTGAGTCTGCTCCGTCAGGAAGACAGCCTGATTCTGAAGCTGATTTCCAAAATGGAAATCGACCCGAATCTCTTTTTAAACGGAACAGAGCAGGCTCTAAGTAAAAGAGTCAAGGTATCCGGCGGACAGCCCTTTATCGGTCAGTATCTGAACAAAGCGCTTATCAGCGCAGAGGACATAGCCAGACAGATGGGCGACGAATATGTATCGGTGGAACACCTCTTCCTCTCACTTCTGAATCAGCCAAGTCCCTCGATCAAGGAGCTTTTTAGGGAATACGGCGTCACCAAAGAACGTTTTCTTCAGGCTCTCTCCACTGTCCGGGGCAACCAGCGTGTCACAAGCGACAACCCGGAGGCCACTTACGATACGCTGAACAAGTACGGCGCCGATCTGGTCGAAAGAGCACGGGATCAAAAGCTTGATCCTGTCATCGGACGTGACGCGGAAATCCGGAATGTAATCCGCATTCTTTCACGAAAAACAAAAAATAATCCCGTTCTTATCGGAGAGCCTGGCGTCGGAAAAACAGCCGTGGTGGAAGGTCTTGCCCAGAGAATTGTGCGCGGGGACGTACCGGAAGGTCTGAAAGATAAGAAGCTCTTCTCTCTTGATATGGGCGCCCTTGTCGCCGGAGCCAAATACCGGGGTGAATTTGAAGAACGTCTGAAGGCTGTTCTTGAGGAAGTCCGCAAAAGCGAAGGAAAAATCATCCTCTTTATCGACGAGCTTCATCTTATTGTAGGAGCAGGAAAAACAGATGGTGCGATGGACGCCGGAAATATGCTCAAACCTCTGCTTGCCAGAGGCGAGCTTCACTGTATCGGAGCCACCACCCTCGATGAATACCGGCAGTATATCGAAAAAGACGCAGCTCTCGAAAGACGGTTTCAACCTGTCATGGTAGACGAGCCGACTGTAGAAGATACTATTTCCATCCTCCGCGGTCTGAAGGAGCGCTATGAGGTTTTCCACGGTGTCAAAATCACAGACGCAGCCCTTGTAGCTGCCGCAACACTTTCCAACCGCTATATTTCAGATCGTTTTCTTCCTGACAAGGCAATAGACCTTGTGGATGAAGCCTGCGCCCTGATTAAAACGGAACTGGATTCCATGCCCTCTGAGCTTGACGAGCTGCAGCGCAAGATTATGCAGCTGGAAATCGAGGAGGCAGCTCTGAAAAAAGAAACCGATCATTTAAGCCAGGAGCGCCTTGAACATCTTCAAAAAGAACTTGCCGATCTGCGCGATGATTTTAACGCACAGAAAGCCCAATGGGATAATGAGAAAAATTCTGTCGAACGCCTCCAGAAGCTCCGCGAGGAAATTGAAGAGATCAACAAGCAAATCCAGACTGCGCAGCAAAATTACGATCTGAACAAGGCGGCGGAACTCCAATACGGCAAACTGCCGCAGCTTCAGAAAGCTCTCGCCGAAGAAGAGGCTCATGTCGGTCAGGAAGACCTTTCTCTCGTACATGAAGCTGTTACAGAAGAGGAAATCTCCCGCATCGTTTCCCGGTGGACCGGTATACCCGTCGCCAAGCTGACAGAAAGCGAACGAAGCAAGACCCTTCACCTTGACGAAGAGCTTCACAGACGCGTCATCGGACAAAATGAGGCGGTAACCCTCGTCTCAGAAGCCATTATCCGCTCCAAGGCAGGTATCAAAGACCCGACAAAGCCTATCGGCTCTTTCCTCTTCCTCGGTCCTACCGGCGTCGGAAAAACCGAGCTTGCAAAAACGCTTGCCGCCAGCCTCTTCGACGATGAACAGAACATGGTTCGTATCGATATGAGCGAATATATGGAAAAATACTCTGTGTCAAGACTCATCGGAGCGCCTCCCGGATATGTCGGCTACGAAGAAGGCGGACAGCTCACAGAGGCCGTCCGCAGAAAGCCTTACTCCGTTGTGCTTTTTGATGAAATCGAAAAAGCGCACCCTGACGTATTCAACGTTCTTCTTCAGGTTCTCGACGACGGACGGATTACCGATTCTCAGGGAAGGACTGTAGACTTTAAAAATACCATCCTTATTATGACGTCCAATATCGGCTCCTCCTATCTTCTTGACGGAATCGATGAAAATGGCAACATACGTCCTGAAGCAGAACAGCTTGTTATGAACGATCTCAGAAATCATTTCCGTCCGGAATTTCTGAATCGTCTCGATGAAACCATACTCTTTAAGCCTCTGACCAGAGAAAACATTACCGCTATCATCAGCCTTCTTCTGGAAGAACTGAATCAGCGCCTGAATGAGCAGGAGCTTCATCTTGCTCTCACGGAACGCGCCAAAGCCTTTCTTGCCGAACACGGCTTTGATCCTGTATACGGAGCACGACCGCTGAAGCGCTATATGCAGAAGCACGTCGAGACACTTGCCGCAAAAATGATTCTGGGCGGCAGCGTATCTGCCGGAGATACCATTCTCATCGATGCAGATGAAAATGGTCTTACTGCATCCATACAGACGGCTGAGAGCTGAGAATAATACAGAGGAAGCTGTCAGTTAATACCGTTTTTAGCTTCTAAATCTTAAAATAAGAATCTCCCATAGAAATCAGTGTTTTTCATGCCTAAGCTTCTATGGGAGATTCTTCTCTCATAATTATTTTTTAATTCTTTTCTTTGCACTTCTCTAACTCTTCTCTGGAAAGATCAAGAGCCGTCATAAGTTCTTCTTCGCTCATTCCATGACAAAGTAGCTTCTGGACAATACGATTCCTTTCATCTTCCATGGCTTCTTCCCGTTCCATCCTCATATGCTTCTCCTGATCGTATTCAAAGATACTCATTGTCTTCGCCTCCGTTCTGTGCTTTTCCAGAAAGTCCTTCAGGATTCCTTCCCGGATACATTCCTGAATTGCGCGTTCTACCGCCTCATTCAGGTTCATTTCCTTTGTATATCTGCGTATCCGGTCTGTGTACTCCGCATATTCGCGCAGCGTCCGACACGCTTCTTTGATCTCTTTATTCTTCTCTCTGCCTTTTGTAAATAAGGGATAAAAGCATCGAGATTCTGC
>CAUWNO010000206.1:0-3166 GCA_963559965.1 uncultured Lachnospiraceae bacterium
ATTTCCGAACTTCGATTCAAAGTTTCTCAAAGAAAACTGGAGAAAGCAAAAGATGCTTCCCCCTATCAGGTTAACGAAATACTTGCAAAAACATACAGAGAATGTACCCAGACCATTGATAATTTCCATATCACCTCTATTTTACAGGCGATTGAATATATTAAAAATGCTCCCAAAATATATATTTACGCCCGGGGATTTACTGCTCTCGTAGCAGAAGAATTTCAAATGTATCTGCAGCTTCTCGGCTACGATGCCATTATCGTAAAAGATGTTATGTGGATGAAACATACTGATAAAATCATCACCCACAAAGATGTCGTATTTATCCTCTCTATCCGAAGCTCCACCCCGGAACTTACCGATGCTGCCAGAATGGCAAAGGCAATCGGCGCAAAAGTCATCGTCTGCTGCTGCAAAACTCCCACAGAGTTGGAAAGCTATGCCGATATTACAATCCACGGCTATTCAGAACTCATCATGAACACAAAAGGGCAAAACGTATACTCTCGTGTTCCCCTTTCTATTATCACAAGAACCATCATTGAATACCTCAGTTTGCATCATTACCGCACCTGAAAGTCTTTCCGGACAAATAAATATTCCGGAAAGACCCATAGATCAGGCTCTTAAACTTTCCGGAAACGCTCCCAGACCTGTTCTGCCGAATGGATTCCCGTACAGGCGCCCACATGCTCCACTGCCACAGAAGCCGTCATATTGGCAAAGCGTCCGCAGTCGGCAAGTTCCATATGCTCTGACAACGCATAAAGAAAACCGGCAGCAAAGTTATCTCCTGCACCCGTAGTGTCAATACACTTGGTATCCGGATAAGCCGGAATCGTCAGGCGCTGCTCCTTTGTCTTAATAAAGCATCCGTCTTTCCCTGTCTTAATTACGATACAGCCGACGCCGCAGTCCAGAAAATCATCTGCAATTTCATCCAGATCTTCCTTGCCGGATACAGCCCTTGCCTCCTCATAATTGGGAAACAGGTAATCCAGATACTGAATTGCCTCCCGGATATCTTCCAGCGTTTCTCCGTTTTTACAGCGGGTCATATCTGCGCAGAGAGTACAGCCGCGCTCTTTGGCTGTCCGAAACAGTGACGCCATGGCTGGCGTATCGAACAGCGGCGACACAAAGATACTTGCAAAACAAACCAGCGGGCTTTTATCCAGCGCTGCCGGATTTATGTCAGAGAGAGACAGTCTGCGCAGGCTTCCGTTTTTGTTCGTAATAAACGATCTCTCCGCCTGCTCGTCCACCAGAACCACATTAATCCCCGTATCAAGCCCGTCCTCGATTTTACTGTCTTCTGTCGAAACTCCGTTTTCTCTGAAATGATTCAGCAGCATGCTGCCTGTCATATCATTTCCCAGTTTTGTGATCAAATTGACCCGTTTCCCAAAACGAGCCAGCGTCGTTGCCTCATTTGCCGCGTCTCCCCCTACTGTCATAGCAATACACTCCGCAGGGCAGGAACGTCCTGAAAGCTCCTGTCTGTTTACAGGTCTTGCCAGCACGTCAATAATCGCGGCGCCAATAATTGTAATATCATATGGATAGCTCATAACCTTCTCCTTCCGTTATTTTATTATAACAGCTTATTGATTTCTGCCAAACATCTTTTGTGAAAATTCTTTTTCTTTTCCGATACAAAAAAGCTCCATCCACCTGCGTCTTTGCAGATACATGAAGCTCCTTTGTATTTTTGTACTTTACATTTTTTCTATATCTTTCTGCGCTTTTCTGTTCTGAGCCGGAATGACCCGGAATTCTGTCACTCCCTGACTGCTCCTATCAGCTCCTTAATATCTGCAACCTGATATTTTTTCATATAGTCGAGAATTCCCTCTGCCGTCTCCTTTGCAGCGAAAGGATTGGTGAAATTCGCTGTTCCTACAGAGACTGCCGTGGCTCCTGCAAGAATAAATTCCATCGCATCCTCGCCGTTTCGGATGCCTCCCATACCGATAATCGGAAGAGATACGGCTCTGGCTGTCTGATATACCATACGGACAGCCACGGGCTTTACTGCCGGACCTGACATACCGCCTGTCTTATTTGCTATTGCAAAAGCTCGCTTATGAATATCTATCTTCATTCCTGTGAGCGTATTGATAAGGGAAAGAACGTCTGCTCCTCCCGCCTCCGCTGCCCGCGCCATCTCCGTGATATCTGTCACATTGGGGCTGAGCTTCATAATGACAGGCTGCTTCGCATAGCGTTTTACTTCTTTTGTAATCTCTTCCAGTGCGTCCGGCTTCTGACCGAAGGCGATTCCGCCCTCCTTTACGTTAGGGCAGGATACGTTGATCTCCAGCATATCTACAGGCTCGTCTGCGAGACGTTCCACCACCTCGCAGTAATCACGGACCGTCTTGCCGCACACATTTACAATAACCTTTGTATCATACTGACGCAAAAGCGGCAGATCTCTTTTTAAGAACACCTCAATACCGGGATTCTGAAGACCTATGGCATTCAGCATTCCGCTCCCGGTCTCCGCGATACGCGGCGTCGGATTGCCGGGCCAGGGTACGTTGGCTACGCCCTTTGTCACAACGGCTCCGAGCGCTCCCAGATCATAAAATTCCCCGTATTCTCCGCTGGATCCAAAGGTTCCAGAGGCCGTCATAACCGGATTTTTCAGCTCTACGCCTGCCAGATTTACGCTTGTACTGTATTCCATATGATTCCTTTCCGGCATTTAAGCCTCTCAGAAGTCTATTTCCTCCGCCGCAAAGACGGGGCCGTCCTTGCAGACGCGTTTATTCTTTACGTTCGTATGCTCGTCCACATCCATTGATTTGCAGACGCAGGCGAGGCAGGCTCCGATACCGCACGCCATTCTTTCTTCCAGCGACAGATAACAGTCCATTCCCTGTTCCTGCGCGTAAGCTTTCAGCGCCTTCAGCATCGGCGTCGGGCCGCAGGCAAAAATCGCGTCGGCAGTCAGCTGATTTTCCCGTATCGCGTCAAGCACATTTCCCTTTGTACCTGCGCTTCCGTCTTCTGTCGCTACATAGAGCTCCGCATTACGGGAAAGCTCTTCCTTAAGAAACAGCTCTCCTCCCCTGTATCCTGAAATGACGATCTTTTCTCCCGGAAGCTGCTTTGCAAGCTCCACCATAGGCGGAACGCCGATTCCTCCTCCGATCAG
>CAUWNO010000207.1:0-3159 GCA_963559965.1 uncultured Lachnospiraceae bacterium
GTCTATTTACTTCAATCCTTTATATATATAGTATTGAATTGAAGTTATGAAGCAAAAAGGGGCGGGAAAGTATGACAGAGATTAGTATATCGGCGCTTGCGGCGGATTTTTTTCATATAGAACGGGATTTAAACAGAATCAAAGAAAGTGGAGCCGATTGGGTTCATGTAGACATGATGGACGGACATTTTGTGCCGCTGTTTGGCTTTAGCCAGCCGCAGATTCGACAGATGACAGGCTGGAACAGAGTTTGTGGAGATGTCCATTTGATGGCAGAGCTGACACAGCAGTTAATAACAGAGTGTCTGAAGCTTCCGATTCAAAAGCTGATATTGCATGTGGAAGCGGCACAGCCGGAGCACTTGGTGAATTATCTGCAACAGATTGAAGCGGCTGGGATTGAGCCAGGGCTGGCGATTGCGCCAGACACGGAAGCAGATAAGCTGCTTCCATTCTTAATGTATATAAAGGAGATTTTGGTGATGAGTTGCATCCCGGGTACGGAAGGGGCAATTTTCCGTGAGACAACTTATGACAGAATCCGGGATATCCGTTGGATGTTAAACGAAAAAAAGCCGAAATGTGGGATCGCTGTAGATGGCGGCCTAAATGAGAAACGTGCGCTGCGCTGTATTGAGAGTGGGGCGAATCGAGTGATTATAGGAAGAGCTTTTTTTGCGTCGGAAGATCGGAAAGGAATGGTAGAGCGTGTTAGGAACACATCTGTTGGGAATTTATGAGAAGGCGTTGAATGCGGAGGACGATTGGTATCAGCGTATGGAAAAGGTGAAGGAATTGGGCTTTGATTTCATGGAAATCAGCATAGATGAGACGGACGAGCGCCTGTCTCGCATTTATGCCGATGATGAGGAAACTTATCGGATTCAGGATGCAGCCCATAAGGCAGGCATATTTGTTCAGTCTCTGTGTCTGAGTGTGCATCGTCGCTTCCCGTTTGGAAGCGCTGATCCGGATGTTCGGAAAAAAGCAGCAGAAATTATGGAGAAGGCTCTGATATTCGCGGATAAGCTGGGAGTTCGAGTGATTCAGCTGGCGGGATATGACGTATATTATGAACCGTCTACGAATGAAAGTAAAAAACGCTATGAGGAGGCCATGTTCTGGGCAGCTTCCCAAGCGGCTCGATATCAGATTATGCTAGGAACGGAGATAATGGATATTGAATTGATGAACTCTATCAGGAAGCATTTGGTCTATGAAAATAAAATTCAGTCTCCCTGGTACAAGGTATATCCGGATGTGGGGAATATTTCAGCCTGGGGTATTGATCCGATGGATGATCTGGAGGCGGGAATTCACAGTATTGTAGGTGTACATTTAAAGGATACCCTGTGTAAGACAGAGGATAAGCCAGGTGTCTTTAAAGATATTCCTTTTGGCGAGGGGTGTGTGGATTTTGTAGGCTGCTTAAAGAAGTTGGAGGAACTTGGATACACAGGTCCTTATATGATCGAAATGTGGCACAAAAAAGGTCGGGATGACAGGGTTGATGTGCGGGCGGCCAAGACCTTTATTGAAGAGCAGTATCGAAGGGCTGTGAAAGAATAAAGAAAGGGAATAAGGATATGAAATATTTTCTTGGATTAGATAATGGAGGAACGACCACAAAAGCAGCTATTTATGACAGAGAGGGAAAAGAAATCTGTGTATCCTCTGTAGAAACAAAAATGATCGTACCTGCACCTGGCTTCGTAGAGAGGAATATGGATGAAATGTGGGAAGCCAACTGCACTGTAATTCGAAACGCTCTAGAAAAGAGTGGTATTGCTCCTGCGGATATAGCAGGAGTAGGAATCTGTGGACATGGTAAGGGTCTGTATCTTTGGGGCAAGGACAACCGCCCTTTACGAAACGGTATTATTTCTACCGATAATCGGGCGTGGAAGTATACCGAAAACTGGAGAAAAGACGGTACAGAAAGTGAGGTCGCAAAGCTGTCATGCCAGAAAATTATGGCTTGTCAGCCGGTAGCTATTTTGGCCTGGCTTCGGGATCACGAACCTGAATGTATGGATAAGATTCAATGGATCTTTGAGGCAAAGGACTATGTGCGTTTCCGGTTGACCGGAGAGGCAGGAGCTGAGTACGGTGACTCTTCCGGTGCCAACCTTCTGAATCTGCATACCCGTGATTATGATATAGAACTTTTGAAGCTCTTCGGTCTTACACAGTACCGAGATGCTTTGCCGCCCTTGTGCGAGGCTGCAAAAATCTGTGGTTATGTGACAGAGAAAGCTGCAGAAGAATGTGGTCTTCTTGTAGGAACACCTGTCATTGGAGGTCTTTTTGATATTCAAGCCTGCATGCTGGCGGCGAATGTCCTGACAGAGGAAGAGCTGTGTATGATCGCTGGAACCTGGAGTGTGGAATTATATCTGTCTAAAGCTCCGGTTGTTGAGAAAAAATTTCTGGAATATATCAGAAATACATTTTTCCTGTTTCCGGAGTATTATTTAGTAGAGGTGGGAACAGCGGCATCCGCAGGTAATAACGAGTGGTTTGTGCGAGAGCTTCTGCCAGAGATGAAGACTCAGGCAAAGGCGGAGGGACGCAGTATTTATGAAATTATGAACAGATGGGTGGAAGAGATTCCGGCAAAAGAACTTTGTCCGATTTTCCTGCCATACCTGTTTGAAAGTAATGTGCATCCCCATGCCAAAAGTTGTTTTGTAGGCATGACCAGCTTCCATACGCGGAAGCATTTGAGCCGCAGTGTGTACGAGGGAATTGCATTTACTCATCGTTTGGATCTGGAGCACCTGCTGGTATCCAGAACGGATAAGCCTAAGGTTATCCGGCTAACCGGTGGCGTGGCAAAATCAAAGGTATGGACGCAGATTTTTGCAGATGTGATGAATCTGCCTATTGAGATAGTGGACGTCAATGAGACCGGTGCCCTGGGGTGTGCAATAGCGGTAGCAACAGCCACGGGGGAATACAAAAACATGAAGGAAGCAGCTTCAAAGATGAGCCGTATCACTACAAGGGTGGAGCCAATTCCAGAAAATGTAACTATTTATAATAAAAAATATAATTTATATAGAAAAATAATCGATGCACTGGATTCCGTCTGGGATGCGTACCAGGAGCTGGAGGATAACGGGCTGTAAGAAAAAATTGACAGAAGGGGAATTTGCG
>CAUWNO010000208.1:0-3147 GCA_963559965.1 uncultured Lachnospiraceae bacterium
TTATGCACAGTTCTTTTTATTTCAAACGGGAATCCATCGTGTGCAACAGCCTGCGTCAAAAACATTCTTATCGCAGATGTTGTATCTGTTCCGAGGTCTTTAAAAAGTTGATCTGATTTATTTTTTAAATCATCGTCTACTCTAATTTGAATTGTGCTTGCCATTTTTAACACCTTCCTTTCTACTACAATATATTATAATGCTATATCATTACTATTTCAATTTATTTGCAATAAATTATCATGTTAGTTTCCGGAAAACAGGGTTTCCGGAAAACAGATAAATAACGGTAAAATATCCAATAACATTACAACCTGATTATGGCAATCACGACAATTTCGTATATTGCATAATCAGGCTGTACTATTCAAAAATATATCACTGACTTTTTAAATCTATTGTATTTCCATCATTTTGATTTATCGAATTAGAATACCTCGAATTCCAGGTCATCCAAATCCGGCTCTTCCTGCATGACGCTTTCCACCAGCGCCCGTTCTTCCGCTGTCTCAAATCAGGTTCTCCGGATTCAGGCACTCCAGCTCCGGAATCACAAAGCGGCCGTTTTTCCGGATCAGTCTGCCGTCAAAGTAAATCTCTCCTCCGCCGTACTCTTCTCTCTGAATCATTACCAGATCCCAGTGAATCGCGCTGGAATTTCCATTATACGCATCATCATAGCAGTTGCCCGGTGTAAAATGAATGGAACCCATGATTTTCTCGTCAAACAGAATATCCTTCATCGGCTTCAAAATATAGGGATTCACTCCAATGGCGAACTCTCCGATATAACGCGCTCCTTCGTCCGTGTCAAAAATTTCATTCAGACGCTCTGTATGATTGGCTGTCGCCTTCACAATCTTTCCATTTTCAAATTCCAGTCTTACATTTTCAAAAGTGCATCCCTGATACAGAGAAGGCGCATTGTAAGTGATAACTCCCTGCACGGAATCGCGCACAGGAGCCGTATAAACCTCTCCATCCGGAATATTCAGCTGGCCGTCGCAGGCAATCGCCGGAATTCCTTTGATAGAAAACGTCAGATCTGTTCCTTCTCCTGTCACACGCACCTGATCCGTACGGTTCATCAGCTCTACAAGAGATTTCATCGCACGTCCCATTTTTGAATAATCGAGGTTGCATACCTGAAAATAGAAATCCTCAAAGGCTTCTGTACTTGTTCCGGAAAGCTGCGCCATGGATTCGTTCGGGTACCGCAGAACTACCCATCTTGTCTTCGGTACACGGATTCCATGGTGTACCGGCGTGGAATAAAGCTTTTCATAGAGATTCATCTTATCTCCCGGAACGTCAGACAGCTCGGATACGTTGTCTCCGCCGCGCACTCCGATGTAGCAGTCCATCTGCTCCATCTCCTTTGCAGCAAGATCCGCCATAATCTGAAGCTGTTCCTCCGTACATCCCATCAGCACCTCTCTTTGTACCTTCGGGTTAATGTAATGTACAAAAGGAAGACCTCCCGCTGCATACACTTCTTTTACAAGCTGTCTCGTCAATGCTTCTGTTGAAGGACCCGTGTAATTGATATACACCTTGTCTCCTGCCTTTACCCGGCAGGAATAGTTTACCAGATTTTTTGCCAGTGTTCTGATTCTCTCATCCATTTTCCGTCATCTCCTGCTAAAATTTATTTATGCCTTTTCCGGCGCCATGCAGACGAGGAACAGATTTCCCATTTCCTCAAATCTCTGCGTACCGTCGTTCATGCCCTCTTTTCTTATCTCGCCTGTCAGGGGATCCAGCAGCAGAATATTCTGCACATCGTACCCAACGATAAGCTCCGCCTGCGTTCCGCCCTCCAGAGCAAGAACCGGATAACCGCGGCTGACATAATAAAGCGTCATGCTTACCGAACATCCGGAAAGATCAAGAACTCTTCCTTCCGTCTGCTTTTCCAGGATTTCATAGGGCGTAAAGCCTTCCTGTAAGTAAGCCGCCACATCGCCGTACGTCTTCTGTGTTCCCAGAAGGATTTCTACCGCCGCCTGCAGGCTGCTCTCTCCCGGCTTCGCCTGAGGATTTTCTATTCCGCGAAGCTCTGTGCGCAGCTTCCTTCCGCCCCGGCTCCATACCACCGCCTGATCTGCATCCACTACCGTTCCCATATGATCGTATGCCTTCAGAACCGCTTCATTGGCTGAACTGAAGCCTCCAAGGAAAACGCCGTCAAATCCGTAGGCATAATACCTTCCATCCTCTGTCTGCGTGACAGGAGTAAGATTTCTGCTTCCTTCAAATACAACCTGTTTCGGCATAAGACGTCTTAATTTTCCTCCCGAAACGCCTCCGGACAGTGAGAAATAGTATTCTCTCATTTTGTCTCCGGAATTTTTTGTCTCCAGAGATATCTTTTCCACTATCTCAACCGTCTTATTCGTAATCGGCTCCGGATCTGCCGGTTCATAGGAACCGTCTGCCGTCTTTCTCACACATTCCTGCGACACGCGGTTGCTTTCTATCGAGACAGACACCACATATTTTCCCTTCGCTTCATAATCAAAGATACGCAGCTCTTCTCCCTGCTCATTTTCGATCACAATCCTGCCCATCGGGAAAATCTTATTTCCTGTAATATCCTTCTGTACGTCTTCCTCCCGCGCCTGACCGTAGATAAAGTCGGTCCCCATAAATCCGAGACCTCTGATATAGCAGCCGTCATCCGCGGATACAACGCGACTCTCTCCCGTTTCCAGATTCAGAACCGCAACGCTTTTGGATGCATACAGGGAATTTTCCTGATGCCACGCTGCCCATTTTCCATCCTCTGAGACAATGCCGCTTTCCGGAGCGATGCCTGATGCAATCGTCTCATACTCCCGCGTATTCAGATCGATACGAAAAATACTTCCGTCAAGGTAAAGATAAAACTGCTGGCTCTTGCTTACATAAGCAAGGCTTCCCATCTGCGACTCCAGAACTTCAAATGGTTTATCGCTTTCGAGAAAAACACGTTCTTCCACAGAATTAGCCAGTGCGTCATAATAATAGAGCGCCGTTCCCGTCTCGCCTTCGTGATTTCCCCTGTTCATATATCCATATACGAGGAAATCAATGCTCCCGGATTCTGCAACATTGAGAATTCGAATCCCGTGATCCCCGAAACTTCCCCTCAGATCCTCTCCGTCG
>CAUWNO010000209.1:0-3144 GCA_963559965.1 uncultured Lachnospiraceae bacterium
GTAGCCTGGGTTGTAATGTAGGCAAGGCGGGTGCGCATTTTATTGCTTACAGGCGGAACATTGATCATCAGGTTCTGGTATACGTAACCAAGCTGTGCCATAGAAATCGTTGTGATCATATTTAAGATCATTTTCTGACAGGTACCGGCTTTTAAGCGGGTAGAGCCTGCGATTACTTCGGGGCCCGGCACGGGGTCCATAATATAGTCACAATTTTGAGCAACAATAGAATTTTTATTATTTACTAATCCGGCGCAGAGAATATGGTTTTTCTGGCACCATTGGAGAGCTCCGATAACATAGGGGGTTCTTCCGGAAGAGCTAATGCCAATTACAAAATCTTTGGGAGAAACATGACGAGCCTGCAGATCTAAAGCTGCACTTTCCAGACTGTCTTCTGCACCGCCGTCTGTCTGCATAATATCTGTGAAATTGCCAGCCACAATGGAGACAAATTCGCCGTTGGTTCCGAAGGTTGCGTTTGCTTCAAATGCATCCAGTGAGCCCAGATAACCGGAATGAGCAGCGCCAATGAATACGACTCGCCCACCTTCCTGAAGCTTGGACACACAGATGCTGATGACCTGATTCACCACGGGGAGTACTTTTTGTACTGCTTTTGAACAGTTGTCATCTTCCTGGTTCATCAATGAGGTGGATTCCTCTATGGTCATATGCGGAAGATTCATGGAAGCCGGATTACGTTCTTCTGTGGCAAGTGTTAACAGATTATCTTTCATCATAAAATACCTACAGCGGCAAGGACAGCAGAGATAACAATGAGAAGAAGCATAACTCTTGTCGCTTTCACTTTCTTATTTTTTAGAAGATAGAGCACGCCCAGCGTTAATCCCAGAGGGAGCAGACCGCGGAAGAGTTTGTCTAAAATATCTGTCTGAACGTACATTTCAGCTCCCTGAATATTGATAACCAGAGGAGTAGATACACTTACAAAACCGGCTGTTAAAGCACCCATAACGATGGCGCCCAGAGCGCTGGAACCAGTGATTACTTTCTTTAAGACATGGCTTTCCAGAATTTTCTGCAGCCCTTCTTTTCCGGCGTAATAGCCTTTCATCCATACGAAATAAGCAAGGCTTAACATAATCCCCATCATGAGGATGGTATATACGACAGGACCTGCAAGACTTCCGTTGGCTGCAAGAGAAATTCCGATGGATAGCAGGATAGGAGTTAAGGTACCCTGCCATAAGGTATCGCCAATACCTGCGAAGGGTCCCATCAGACCGGTTTTGATACCGTTGATAGCTTCGTCTGAAATTTCAGCGCCGTTTGCACGTTCTTCCTCCATGGCTATGATCATTCCGTTAATAACGCCGCCAAAATGCGGCTCTGTATTGTAGAATACCATATGCCGTTGAATTGCCGCTTTGTATTCCTCAGGATTGCCTTTGTATAATTTTTCAATAATAGGAGCCATCGCATGGCAGAATCCGGTTCCGCAGAGCCGTTCGTAATTATAGTTAGCGTGAGAGAAAAAGGTCCATCTCCAGAATGATTTTACGACGTCTTTTTTTGACAGCTCAATTCGATTTGTATTGTTTTCCATGTTCGTTCGCCTCCTAGACAAATTCTTCTTTTCTGGACTGTGCATAGAACCAGGCGATTATAAAACCGATTACGGCAATAA
This sequence comes from uncultured Lachnospiraceae bacterium, assembly GCA_963559965.1. GTDB lineage: Bacteria > Bacillota > Clostridia > Lachnospirales > Lachnospiraceae > Laedolimicola. Next base: position 1,652 of record CAUWNO010000209.1, read on the forward strand.
CGATAGTGTCAAGTCCTATATAAACGCTTAAAATAAAACCGATAATATAGAATGCCATAGTATTCGGGCGGCTGATGGAGCGAAGATTCATGGCAACGCCAAGAGCGGGAAGCACGCCTCCGATTACCTGTAAAATATGCAGAACTTTTTCGCTTAGCATGGCAACTAAATCAGTCATATAGCCGGCTCCAAAGTATGCGCCCAGAGTTACGGGAATGACGCAGATCAAAAACATGAAAATCTGGGGCGGAACCACATGGTAGAAACAGATTTTCTTTAAATCTCCATTTTCAGCAGCTTTGTCAGCCAGATGCACAAAGGTTACGTCTACGGTCATGTGAAGAATCCAGATAGCGGTTCCTAAAAGACCAAAAGGCACGGCGATGGTAATGGCTGAGGCGGGATCGAGACCGCTTACAATAGCAAATGCAGTACCTAAAATACCGGCAAGACCCGGATCGGAAGGAATGGTTCCACCAGCAGAAATATATGCGATATAGGGAAGCTGAATGGCGGCTCCAATGATGACACCTTCCATAGGATGACCTAAAATGATACCCACCAGAGTTCCGGCAACCAATGGCTTTTGAAAAATACTGGCGGAACCAAGCACTGTAGACCAGGGCGTGCCGATATTACTCAGATAGTAAAGAATGCCTAACAAAAATGCTTGAAACAGTGAAATAGTCAATGTAATTCATCTCCTTTATTTGATGTATTTTTTTACGTTGATGGCTGTATCCTCGGCAACCATCTGAATTTCAACGGGAATTCCGTTGGACATCAGTTCTTTTAATTGGTCAAGCTCCTCCTGGCTTGCTGAAATGTTCCGATAAAGGGTACTGCGTCCGGGACGGGAGCCCATACCGCCGATGTTTACTTTTTCCAAAAGAATCTTATTTCGGAGGAGGTGCACATAGGCTTCAGGTGTTTTGGAAAGAAGTATTACTTTTTCGGAATCTTTCAAGTCTCTTATCACCTGACAGGAGTTTTCAAAAGTCGTGACTACGGTTTCAATATTGGCAGGAACAAGGGTTTTGATAATCATGGATAGGAAGGAATCCTTTGCGGTGGCGTCATCAATGACAACAATTTTTCCGGCGCCGGTATAATTGAGCCAGGAAGTCATCACCTGTCCATGAATTAATCGATCGTCAATTCGTGCTAAAACAATACTCATTTTTAGATACCTCACTTGTTGAAATTATGAAATAGTTGTGCAACATCAAAAACAGCTTCTTTTCCGCTTTCTACAGCAGTTGTAACAAGCTCTTCCATAGAAACAGCGTCGCTGTTTAACAGGGCTGTCTGCAGAAGCATAGGAAGATTTAATCCAGGTACGATAGAGATATCATATTCCTGCAGAAGCAGCAGCGTTTGATTGCAGGGGGTTCCTCCGTACAGATCTGTCATAGCCAGCACGGGGTAGTGATTCTGCGTTTTCATATGATTCAACGTTTTTTGGAGTGATTTCTGAAACGCTTCTGGGGTTT
>CAUWNO010000210.1:0-3131 GCA_963559965.1 uncultured Lachnospiraceae bacterium
AAACCAAATATACCGTCAAGTACACGACCAGTTTCAAAAAGGACTACAAACGAGCGATAAAGCGTGGTTTGAAAATCGAGTTGCTGGAGCAAGTCGTAGCAGTACTGGCGATGGGCGAGCCACTGCCGGATAAAAACCGTGACCATGACCTGTCCGGCGATTGGGCAGGACATCGGGAATGTCATATTCTCCCGGACTGGCTGCTTGTCTACCGCATAGAAAATGATGTGCTGGTACTAACGCTGACCCGCACTGGCACACACAGCGACTTGTTCGGCAAATAAACAGTCTGCCGCCGTATAGGAAAACCTGTACGGCGGTTTTTCTGTGTGCCAAAGGACGACGTGAGACTTACTTCCGTTCCTGCCGACAGAATGCTATTCAACATACAATTGTATATTTCCCGAGAAATCCTCACATTCAATGCCAATATAGTTGCCTCCTTCAGGAAGTGTAATTGTATCGCTATATGTTCCGGTTGTTTCAAGCAAAGTAACTGCTTCATCAGCTCCAGAAATCCAAAATACTTTTGCAGTTCCCTCCGTAATCTCCAGCGCGCAGTTAACAGACAACTCCTTACCAGCTTCGCGCTTTATGGAAGTTCCCCCGAACAAATACTCTGTATCTGAAAAATTCTCATAATCGGCTGTATAGCATCCGGTATAATCATCCATTCCTTTTTCTTTCGTTCCCTGTAAGAATAAATTTCCGGTAAGCGCTATGGAACCGGCAGACTGCACAATATTATTATACTGATCGAGAACCTCGTCCTTCGTACAGCCGGAAAGCACAGAAGCTCCTGATATTATCAGACAGAATGATAAAACTATTTTCCTCACAGGTATCACCTTCCTTTCCTGCGTACCGCACGCTCTCCTCTCCCTCTGCCCTTTGCCTGTTTGCGGGGCTTTATTTCTTTTTCCCTGCCGGACATGATTAACAAAAGCGCCGCCCAGAGTACCATGGCGGCAACCCCTGCGAACGCCAGCAAAGGGTTCGGGGCTGTGGTTGTTCCGGCGTATTCGCTCATGTCAAAGCCCACTAAAATCAACGCCGCAGAAAACGGATAGATACTGGCAAGAATACCGCCTTTAAAAAACAGCATACTGTATCCAAGGAAGAACGCCAGAATGGAGCCGCCCAGATATGCTCCCCGGATCTGCCCAAAAATCAGGATCAGGGGCATACAGACCAGACAGGTTGTCAGCGCCGCCAGCACAATCTGCGTACCGCCATGTAAAACCACTTTCGCTGTCAGACCTGACAGATCAAACGCCAGCCCCGTGATCAGAGTAACGCCAACACTATAGAACCCCAGAAAGAGCGTAAGAATGACAACCCAGAAGAGCTTGGCTCCTAACATGCCCGGCATGGAAACAGGAATTGTCATGATGTTTTTCAGCGTATCATGGGTGGATTCTCTGTCAATCAGCCAGCTTCCGATCATCACCAGTGAAATAGGAAAAAACATCTGGGTATTACCCCATACGACATTCTGAAAAAGCACGGGAAAATCATAGTTCGGATTTCGGTACTCTGGCTCGATAATCAGCTGGCTTCCATACTGAACCAGGGGACAGAGCGCAAGGGCAACCAGTCCCACCCAAAGGATCTGACACCGGCGCAGCTTCAGTAATTCTGATTTTAATACATTCCACATCATTTCACCCTCCTTAAAGCTCTCGATGCCGGTAAACAAACGCAATCAGCGCAAGAAATACAACAGCTTCCGCAGCAATCACGCCGAACACCTGGATATTACTCAAAAAATACGGACTGATCCGCTCCAACAGTTCTGCCAGCTCTTCACTGATGCTGCTATGCTCATAAAATTGAAAGGTCCAGCGGAAAGCCAACGGTCCCGGAAGCAGGGTTCCTGCGTTCAGACCAAAGGGCTGTGTCAGAAAGGCGTCGTTGTTGGTAATAAGATAATTCGCAATCGTATAGAAAAAGGTGATTACAACGGATACGATATAATTTTTATCAAGAAGGAGCACCAGCAAAATACAGGGAAGCGCGCCAACCCACATGATCGCGCCTTCTCCGATTCCTACCTGAAACAGCTTCCAGAACCCGACTGGGTTCCACCCCTGAATCAGCAAAACTGCAAGACAAACCAGCGCGCCTGCCGCCATAAAACCAATGGCGAACAGAAGTAAAACCAGCATCTTGGAAAGTACCAGCTTCGTTCTGTCCACCGGTATGGTAACAAGATTTTTCAAAGTATCATGATCAAGCTCCTCAAACAGCATATTGGAAGCCAGTATCACAAGAAGCGGCATCAAAAGAAGATATGCGCTTAGCTGGAACAGCCCCGCCATCAGATTGTTCGTAGCGTCCACAGCCGTTCCTGCATCTGCCAGAAAAACAGCGTAAGCCACCGGAAGCAAAGCAGAAAGAAACACGGAAAGAAATATCAGCGGTCTGCGTTTCCATTTCAAAAACTCACATCGAATCAGTTTAAGCAATTCCCTCGCCTCCCGTCACGCGCTTAAAGTAGTCTTCAAGGCTTTCTTCCGAGGTATGCGCCTCCGATACCTCCAGTCCGTTTTCTACAAAGGCAGTCACAATTTTCCCTACAGGCAGATTAAGGTTGTGCAGGCGCAGATTGTGGTCATCCTGTATGGAGAAACGGCTTTCATGGAAGTTTCGCTCCAGAATTCTTGCCGCCTGTGCAGTATCAGAAAGCGTAAACCGAATATGCTTGCTGCTTTTTTGCTCCAGCTCAGCAAGACTTTCTTCTTCCAGCAGCACGCCGTGATCGATGATTCCAATATCGTCAGCCAGCAGGGAAATCTCCGAAAGAATGTGACTGGATATCAGAATCGTTTTCCCCCTTGCGTCGCAAAGTTCCCGGATAAAGGAACGTACCTCCGCAATACCGATGGGATCGAGACCGTTGATCGGCTCATCCAGAATCAAAAGCTCCGGATCGTGCATAACGGCAAGAGCGATGGCAAGCCGCTGCTTCATACCAAGGGAATACTGAGAAAAAAGCTTTTTATCTTTGTAAGGCAGTCCTACCAGATCGAGAGCGTCTTTGACGGCATGACTGTTTGGTACGCCCCGCAGAGTGGCAAAGATACGCAGGTTCTCTGTGCCGGTCAGATTGGGATAAAAGCCGGGGGACT
>CAUWNO010000211.1:0-3128 GCA_963559965.1 uncultured Lachnospiraceae bacterium
TGTGAAAGATAAAACAAGTATTTTCAAGCATTCCGGGGCAGGTACTGGATTTTATTGTCGTTCTGATAGCGCTCGTTATTATTTTTAAAAATCAGCTCACCGCTCTGGTAAACGACATTTTTGATAAGATTACGCGTCAGAGCCGCCTGATATGAGGAAACGGAAAACAGTACCAGATGTCAGGCATGGAGAGATCACGGTATTTATAAGCCTGTGGATGTCGGTGATTCTGTTCTTTTTTCAGGCGGCATGGGAATCGGCGGAATGGTCTCTGAAGAAGAGCCGGATGCAGGAAGCGCTGGAGCTGGCGGAATGTTCTGTCCTGTCAGAATATCACAGGGAACTTTTCGAGAAATATGGACTTTTTTATCTTGATCTGAGTTATGGAGGAGGAGCAGAGGATGTAAATTATCTGAACCGCAGAGTTCAAAGCTTTCTGGATGTAAATCTGAAGCCGGACAGAATAAAAAATACTCAGGTTCGGGGCTTTTCAAGGGCAACGGACGGAAATGGAGAAGCGTTTTATGAGCAGGCGGTATCTTTTGCGAAGCAGAGTATGGGAGCTTCTGTCCTGCAGAAAATACGGGGCTATGAAGATTATGGAAGAAAGGCTGCGGAACGCGCCAGGGAATATGAAGAAGCCGACGCGAGGGAAAGTCAGAACATGGAGGAGCTGAGGCAAAGAAGGGAAGAAGAGGAGCAGCAGGGTACGCCGGACCCGGTCTCACATACGAACAGCCTGAAGCAGGGAAGTATTCTTCATCTCGTTTTGAGAGAGCCTGGTCTGGTATCAAATAAAACTGTCTCTCTTTCCGCTGCGCCGTCGGCGAGGACGCTGCTTTCCGGAACGGGAAGCCGGGGAAAAAATCCGCCGGGAGCCGTAAACGATTTGTTTTTTCAGGCATATCTTATGGAGCACTTTCCGGATGCGCAGGAATTCCTTTCGGAAGAAAGGCAAAGCGGGGAGTGGCTGGATTATCAGATGGAATACATCATAGCGGGGAAGGATTCAGATATCGGGAATCTGGAGGCTGTATGCGGAAGACTTCTTCTTATAAGGGAAGGGATGAATTACGCTTATCTTCTGACAGACTCGGCGAAGGTCGCAGAGTGTGCTGCGCTGGCGGCAGCCCTTGTGGGAGCTACGATGATTCCGGCGCTGGTGGAGGCGATGAAGCATGTGCTTCTTCTTGCATGGGCGTTTGCAGAGAGTGTGCTTGACGTGCGGATGCTGCTGAACGGGAAACGAACAGCCTTTTATAAGGACGCGTCGACATGGAAACTGTCTCTGTCGGGGGCGCTGGAGCTGGGAAGCCTTTCCGGATTTGATGAGGCGGAGGATGCGCAGGGACTCTTTTACGAAGATTATCTGGGAATTCTTCTGACGGCGTCGGGCAGGACGCAGAAAAAGCTGCGGGCGATGGATGCTGTGGAAGGCGTTATAAGAGAAATGACGGGAGGACGCTGGTTTTATCTTGATCAGTGCACAGATGCTTTTTGGCTGAGCGCAGATCTTGACGGAACGAGAGAACTGTCGGCAGAACGATGGATTGCCTATGAATGGTGAGAAAACCGGAAATAAAATAGAGAAATAAAATATGAAAATAAAATACGGAAAGAAATAAAAAACAGGAAGGGAGGTGTACCGTGATGCTTTTTCGTGCAAAGGTGTGTCTAAGTTTTTTCAAAGCTCTCCAGGCAGCGGAAGGCGGAAACGCTGATTCTTATAACCATTCGGAACCCCATATTTCTTATCGCTTTGGCGGAAAAGCATCACGGTGCGCCTCCTGGAAGAGAAGAGGGAGCATGACGGTTGAGGCTGCTCTGGCATTTCCCTTTTTTCTTTTCGCCCTTACTGCGTTCCTCTATCTTTTCTTTGTCATACAGCTTCGGACGGAGATAGGCAGGGCTATGACGGACGCAGGGCGGGAATTTGCGCAGAACGCGTATCTGTTGGAAGATTCTCCGGGCATGGTTTCAGGAGCTGCTGCAGCATTTAGCGGCAGCAGAGAAGTAAAGGAGTATCTCAATCAGAGAGCGGCTGCGAAGCTGATACGGGGAGGAGCGGACGGCATCTCCTGGATGGGAACCGTATGGAAGGATGAAGAGGATACGCTCGTTCTCCGTGCAGAATATGAAATAGAGGCGCTTCCAGTTCCCGGAATGTTTCATTCCATACGGATCGTTCAGAAAAGGACGGTAAGAGGATGGACGGGATTTACCGGAAGAGAGCGTGGAAGCGGAACGGGCAGAGATAAGGTTGTGTATGTGACGGAGCATGGAACAGTGTATCACCAGGACGCAGAGTGCCGTCATCTGAAGCTCTCTGTCAGACAGTGCAGTCTGGAAGAGGCGAAGGCAGAGAGAAACACAGGCGGAGCGAAGTATTATCCCTGCGAGCGGTGTTGGAAGGAAGGCTCCCGTCTGGTATATCTGACAGAGGACGGAGACCGGTATCATCAGAGTCTGAGCTGCTCGTCGCTGACCAGAAGAATCCGAACGATTCTGCTTTCGGAGGCAGGAGGCAGACCGCCATGTTCCGTGTGCGGAGGAGGATAAAAAAGATGTATGATATTTGGATAGAAGGAGCAGTCACTCTCCTTCTGATGGTAAATGCAGTATATGACTGGAGAAAAAGAGAAGTGAGTCTTCCATGCCTGCTTGTGTCTGGGGGAGCAGGTCTTGTAATGAATTGTATCTGGGGATATCAGAGTCTTTTCAGTCTTTGCTGCGGGGCAGGGATAGGGGTATTCCTATCGGCAGTTTCATTTCTGACAGGCGGAGCGTTAGGCTTTGGTGACGGTCTTCTTCTTTGTACGACAGGGCTTTTCCTTGGCGGAAGAAAAAATTTTCAGCTCCTTTTTCTCGGAGCGCTCTTATGCGCGGCGGTACTCGGAATCGGTCTTCTGCTTGGAAAGACGCGCTGGAAGCAGAGATTTCCGTTTGTTCCTTTTCTTCTTGCGGCGCAGGCAGGAAGGCTGGTGTTTTTATGAAGGGAGAGGGAGCAGCGTCGGAGAGTGCTGCTGCGTCAAAGAGTACTGTAGTATCAAAGAGTGTTGCGGCGTCAGGGAGCGTCACAGTGGAAGCGTCTTTGCTGCTGCCGTTTCTTATTTTTATCGGTTTTGTTT
>CAUWNO010000212.1:0-3114 GCA_963559965.1 uncultured Lachnospiraceae bacterium
GAGAACCAGATTTACCGTTTGTTTTCCCCATATAATTCCCTTTTCAGAAATCATAATATACATACCTGTTTTCCGGGCGTTTAACTTCATGGCATGCGGAACAGCCAGCCGCCCAAAAACTGTAGGCGAATGATGTTCCCGTTCGTAAACCTCCTCCAGAAAGGACGGTTCCACATAACCGTTCTCTTCCATATCATGAATCATAAATTTCAGGCACGCCTCTCTGTCAGAACAGGGAGCATTGATATGAAACATTTCTTTGGATGTCATTTGCAGCAACGCTTCCCTCAGTTTATTTCTTTTCCGTTCCTTTTGAATATCAGAAATCTCTCTTCGTATCTGCTCCAAATCGCCTGTCCGCAAAAAGGGGCTTACCAGTACCATATGCGCCGCATACTCCGGCTTAACAGCCACCGTAGAAATCACAAGCTCTGCCTGTTTTGCAATTTTCAAATCAGATACCTTTGTAAGTACTGCTTTTATCGTCAGTTTCCCTGAAAATTCCGCTGCTATTTTTTCCGCCATAACCACAGACAAATCATAATACTGAGGGCACACAATCACGCAGTCTGTCTTCTCCTTATTTAAACTGTAATTTTCAAGATTCCCTCCTATATGAATGGCGATATACGCAATTTCATCTTCGTCAATCCGATACCCTGTCATCTGATTCAGACAGTTTGCCACGCCCACTGCGCACTCAAAAATCAACGGGCATGTATTTTTGATATGATCCGTCAGCGGATTCTTTGCCGTGTATGCATTGTCCATACGCAAAAGAAGGTTATGCATATGAACTGCAAATTTCACCATAAAATTCTCATCACTGGTATCAATATAGTAATTTTCATTCAGATATTCCAATACCTGCTCCACAATTTCCATGCTGCGTGGAGGGATAACCGAAGGAAGGTTCTCCCGATTCAGGGCGCTTACATCCACCTTCATCAAATGACTTAAAATTAACGCCTTCAGCTCTTCCAGCTCCAGACCGTCAATCCGGATTCCAAACTCATCCTCTATCCTTTTGGCGATTCCCTCCACAAGACGGGTCTCCTGCTCGCCAAATTCCCTCTTTTCCGCCACATGCGTGCGGAAAGTACAGTTTTGATGAATCCGCTCCATACTGATGGACACATCCAGAACCAGATTCAGCATCGCATATTCATTGATATACTAATGACTCTTCTTACATTCCTCTGAAATAATTCCTGCCAGCTGCTCCATATTATATTCTGGAAATGCTTTCTGCACCAGATCAAGACTTACCAGATTCTGATTAAATTCTTCATATAAAATCATGCTCAGAAGACGGCGCTTATTCAGCTCCTTTCCTTCCAGCTTTACCACTGAATTTGTGACATTGGCAAAAAGTCCGTACTCCTTCACCTTTTTCCGAACCTTTACCATATCCTTCCGAAGAGTCTCATAACTGACGAAAATTTTCTCACTGATGTCATACAAATCCACGCCGCACTCTGAAGCGCCTTCTCCGGACAACAGCTCTGTAATGATATAATTAACCCTCTCCTCAGAGGTCTCCGGAATCTGTGTCTGCTGTTTTTCCAGAACCTGTTCCGCCTGCTGGCGGTTAATGCGATACCCCAGCTTGGATGCCGCAATCAGATTTTCCTCCTGATAATTGATTTCCCCAATATAATTTTTCACGCTTCTTTCTGACACCTGAAGCTGCTGTGCGACCTGCTTTGCTGTCGTCCAGTCTGTCCGCTTCATCAAAAGCCGGACCAGTTCCAAATGCTTACCCCGCATGAGCTTTCTCCCTCCTCTCCCAGTTTTGCACCAGAATCGCGCACAAAATGCAAAGGATACCTATGACGCCAAAAACATCTATCCTCTCCTTCAGCACCAAAAGACCCAGAACAGAGGCAGCGGCAGGCTCTATGGAAGCAGCAACCGCCACATGGCTTGCCGGCGCATCTTTCAGTGCAAGATTGTAACACAAATAAGAAAACAGATTGCAGATAAGAGCTGCCAGAAGCAAAGCTGCACCTGCGACGGGTTCCTGTACAACCCGTCTTCCGATTTCTCCAAACTCCACCAGAAAACTTCCTGCAAAAGCAGCCGTCAGAAATGCATAGAAAAGAACAGTTGCCGGATGATATCGTTTCAGCAGCTTCCCTGCCGTAATACTGTACGCCGCATAGCTTATAGCGGAACAAAGCCCCCACAGATAGGCGGATAGCGGAAAGGATAAAATTCCCCTCATAATACCGGACACGAAGGCACATCCCAAAACAGCAAGAAGAACTGCTACTCCTTTTCTAATCGTACATTTTTCCTTAAACACCACGACCGAAATTGCTGTCACAAATGCCGGAGACGTATATAGCAATACCGCCGCCATAGACATAGAAGAGCGTTCTATAGCAAGCCCGTAGCTCACATTAAAAAGCAACAGACAGCATACCCCTGCCACAAAAAAGCCGGGCAAATCCCGCAGCCTTATTTTCAAAAGTTTACGCTGGAACAGCAGCAGAAAAAATCCCAGCAGAATGACGGATATCACAAGGCGTGATACCGTCAATTCCAGGGATTCAATTTCAAACCGATGAAGCCAGTTTACAAACAGTCCGATGGTTCCCCACATACACCCTGCAAGCCCTGCAAACAGGATGGCTTTTCTTTCCTTTGTCTTCATAGTCTATTAATCCAGTTCTTTTCCATTGGAAGCAACCACCTTTTTATACCAGAAAAAGCTGTCCTTCCGGTATCTTGCTCTGCTTCCGTTTCCTTCATCGTCCAAATCCACATAAATAAGCCCGTAGCGTTTTTTCATTTCCGCAGAAGAACAGCTTACAATATCGACAGGCGTCCACATCAGGTAACCTTTTAAGGGCACTCCGTCGCGGATAGCCGCTTTCATCTGCACTACATGTTCTCTCAGATAATCAATCCGATAGCTGTCATGTACCTTTTTATCTTCTGTAAGAACGTCTACCGCTCCGTATCCATTCTCCGTAATATAAATCGGGACTCCCGGATAACGTTCTGCGTAATTATTCAAATTTACCCGAAGTCCTACAGGATCGATCTCCCATCCCCATTCAGAAACTTTCAGATACGGATTTTTACATTTATCCATGGGAGCAAAGG
>CAUWNO010000213.1:0-3067 GCA_963559965.1 uncultured Lachnospiraceae bacterium
GGGAGAGAAACTATATAACAGGAGGAAACAGTACAATGGGAAAATGGGTTTATTTGTTCAAAGAAGGAAACGCACAGATGCGTAATCTTCTCGGAGGCAAAGGAGCAAATCTGGCAGAGATGACAGGTTTGGGACTGCCAATCCCGCAGGGCTTTACTGTGACGACAGAAGCCTGCACAGATTACTATACGAATGGAAAGCAGATCTCGGAAGAAATTCAGGGACAGATTTTTGAAGCTCTGGGTAAGCTGGAGGAGATGCAGGGAAAGAAATTCGGAGATACGGAAGATCCGCTTCTCGTATCCGTGCGTTCGGGAGCAAGAGCTTCTATGCCGGGTATGATGGATACGATTCTGAACCTTGGTCTGAACGACGTGGCTGTGGAAGGCTTTGCAAAGAAAACGGGCAATCCCCGGTTTGCATATGATTCCTACCGCCGTTTTATTCAGATGTTCTCCGACGTTGTTATGGAGATGAGCAAGACCTTCTTCGAAGGTATTCTGGATGAGATTAAGGAAGCCAAGGGAGCAAAATTTGACACTGATCTTACGGCAGACGATCTGAAGGAAGTAATTGCAAGATATAAGGCGATTTATAAGGACAAGATGGGTGAGGAATTCCCGCAGGATCCGAAGGTACAGCTGATGGAGGCTGTAAAAGCAGTATTCCGTTCCTGGGATAATCCCCGCGCTATCGTATACCGCCGTATGAATGATATTCCGGGCGACTGGGGAACGGCTGTAAACGTACAGGCTATGGTATTTGGAAATATGGGAAATACTTCAGGAACAGGCGTAGCGTTTACGAGAAACCCGTCTACAGGAGAAAAGGGAATCTACGGCGAGTATCTGATCAACGCACAGGGCGAGGACGTAGTAGCAGGTATCCGCACGCCCCAGCCTATCACGAAGCTGGAAGAGGATCTGCCGGAATGCTATAAGCAGTTCATGGAGATTGCAAACAAGCTGGAAGATCATTATCGCGATATGCAGGATATGGAGTTTACGATTCAGGAAGGAAAGCTGTATTTCCTGCAGACAAGAAACGGAAAGAGAACAGCTCCGGCTGCGCTTCAGATTGCCTGCGATCTGGTAGATGAAGGCATGATTACACCGGAGGAGGCTGTGCTTCGTATCGAGGCGAAATCTCTGGATCAGCTTCTTCATCCGACCTTTGACAAGGATGCTCTGAAGGCGGGAGAAGTGATTGGTTCTGCTCTTCCTGCATCACCGGGAGCAGCAGCCGGAAAGGTATACTTTACAGCAGAGGAAGCGAAGCTGGCTCATGAAAGAGGAGAACGCGTCGTACTTGTTCGTCTGGAGACTTCTCCGGAGGATATCGAGGGAATGCACGCGGCAGAAGGAATTCTTACGGTTCGCGGCGGCATGACGTCTCATGCGGCAGTTGTAGCCCGCGGTATGGGAACAGCCTGTGTATCCGGCTGCGGCGAGATCAAGATAGATGAGGAAGCAAAGTATTTTGAACTTGGCGGACGTACGATCCGGGAAGGCGATTACATTTCCCTGGACGGCTCCACCGGAAAGATCTACTACGGCGATATCAAGACGGTAGAAGCTTCTGTGACAGGCAACTTCGGCCGTATTATGGAGTGGGCGGACAAGTTCCGTACCCTTAAGATCCGTACCAATGCAGATACTCCGGCTGATACGAAAAATGCAGTGAAGCTGGGAGCAGAGGGAATCGGACTGTGCCGTACAGAGCATATGTTCTTTGAGCCGGACAGAATTCCGAAGATCCGCAAGATGATTCTTTCCGATACGGAAGAAGCAAGAGAAGCGGCTCTGGAAGAGCTGATACCGTTCCAGAAGGGAGACTTCAAGGCGATGTACGAGGCTCTGGAGGGAAGACCGATGACAGTACGTTATCTGGATCCACCTCTTCATGAGTTTGTTCCGACATCAGCAGAAGACATTGAAGCTCTTGCAGCCGATATGGGACTGACGCCGGAAGAAGTAAAGAATAAATGCGATGACCTTCATGAGTTTAACCCGATGATGGGACACAGAGGATGCCGTCTTGCAGTGACCTATCCGGAGATTGCAAGAATGCAGACGCGCGCTGTTATGGAAGCCGCTATCGAGGTGAAGGAAGAGAAGGGCTACGATATCGTGCCTGAGATCATGATTCCTCTCGTAGGTGACAAGAAGGAGCTGAAATTTGTCAAGGACGTAGTTGTAGAGGTAGCAGAGCAGGTGAAGAAGGAAAAGAATTCCGATATCGCTTACCATATCGGAACCATGATCGAGATTCCGCGTGCAGCCCTGCTGGCAGGCGAGATTGCCGAGGAAGCAGAGTTCTTCTCCTTCGGAACGAACGACCTGACCCAGATGACCTTCGGCTTCTCCCGCGACGATGCAGGAAAGTTCCTGGATTCCTACTACAAATCCAAGATTTACGAGTCCGATCCGTTTGCAAAGCTTGACCAGAACGGCGTTGGAAAGCTTGTGAAGACAGCCGTAGAGGAAGGAAGAAAGACACGTTCCGACATCAAGCTCGGTATCTGCGGCGAGCACGGAGGAGATCCGTCTTCTATCGAGTTCTGCCATAAGATTGGTCTGACTTATGTGAGCTGTTCACCGTTCCGCGTTCCGATTGCGAGACTGGCTGCGGCTCAGGCGGCTCTGGCTAATAAATAAGAAGTCTGATAGAGTTTAATTAAAAATGAAACAGGAAAAGCGTACCATTAGAAATAGTGGTACGCTTTTCCTGTCTGCTTACGCCGATAGCTTCGGCAACGAATTCCTGTGACATTTTGCATTCTTCGCGGTGCTGTTTCAACACCTTTCCAAGGGATTTTCGGATGCCTGATTTTTCTTTTCTGATATCTTCAGCTTTGATATATTTCATCAGTGCCTTTATAAGGAAAAACATCAGGATAAAAAAAGTAACGATCACTGCCAGACCGATTAAAAGTACGAAACCAAAAATGATGATTCCGAAAGAGCTGGATTTCATGTTATCACCTCCTTTTCTGGTACTATGATAGCATTATTTTGCGGTTGCAGCCATCAACTATTGCGATATTATCAGTTGCTTTTGGTTGCGG
>CAUWNO010000214.1:0-2996 GCA_963559965.1 uncultured Lachnospiraceae bacterium
CGGAACTGCCAGCGGTTCTACAGGGCAGAATATAGCAGACTAAGGGAGTGAAAAGAATGGCGGGTCCATCCGTTGTGATAAAAAGCAATAAATATGGATTAATCGTGGTTTTGGATGAAGCTGCTGAATGGGAGACATTAAAGAAAGAGGTCGCCGAAAAGTTCAGCTCATCGGCAAAATTTTTTGGAAGCGCGCAGATGGCTCTCTGTTTTCAGGGAAGAAAACTGTCTCTGGAAGAGGAGACAGAGCTTGTAGACGTCATCAGCGCAAGCTGCCAGATTCAGGTGATCTGTATTGTAGATGAAAATGAAATTACAGAACAGAAGATGAAGCAGGCAGTCGAGCAGCGCTGTCAGGACGGGGAAGCCGATCTGATGAATCTTCAGGACGGACGCTTTTACAAGGGTACGCTTCGATCCGGTCAGGTTCTGGAATCAGAGACAAGCATTATTATACTGGGAGACGTCAATCCGGGGGCGAGAGTTATTTCCAAAGGGAATGTGATTGTTCTGGGTTCCTTAAAGGGAAATGTCTATGTGGGGGCGTCGGGGAATGAGTCGGCTTTCGTGGCTGCTCTTTCGATGGACCCGATGCAGATACGAATAGCCGATATTATTGCGCGCAGCTCAGACGGCGCGGCTCCCCGGAAGAAAAAGGCGGACGATACGCCGAAGATTGCCTTTGCCGAAGACGGTAACATTTACATTGAGCCAATCACAAAAGAAGTTTTAAATGATATTAATTTATAGAAAAGAGTTTGGAGGAGAAAGCTATGAGTGAAGTAATTGTAATTACATCCGGAAAAGGCGGCGTGGGAAAGACGACGTCCACGGCAAATATTGGAACAGGTCTTGCCAAGCTTGGCAAGAGCGTTGTAATGATCGATACAGATATCGGACTGAGAAACCTTGACGTGGTAATGGGTCTCGAGAACAGAATCGTTTATAATCTGGTGGATGTGATTGAGGGAAACTGCCGTATGAAGCAGGCTCTTATCAAGGACAAGAGATATTCTAATCTCTGCCTTCTGCCCTCTGCGCAGACGAGAGATAAGACTTCTGTGAATCCGGAGCAGATGGTAAAGCTGATTGAAGAACTGAAGCCGGAGTTTGATTACATACTGCTCGACTGCCCCGCAGGTATCGAGCAGGGATTTAAAAATGCGATTGCGGCGGCAGACAGAGCGCTCATCGTAACGACGCCGGAGGTGTCTGCTATCCGCGACGCAGACCGTATTATCGGTCTTCTTGAGGCAAATGAAATTCACAAAATTGATCTGATTGTAAACCGCCTCCGTATGGATATGGTAAAGCGGGGCGACATGATGTCAATTGAGGACGTTATGGATATTCTTGCTATTGATCTCATCGGAGCCGTACCGGATGATGAGAGCATCGTAATTGCTACGAACCAGGGTGAGCCGCTTGCCGGTGACAATTCTCTGGCAGGAACAGCTTATATGAATATCTGTAAGCGTATCCTCGGCGAGGAAGTACCCCTGATGAATCTGGAGGTAAATAACGGATTTTTTGCGAAGATTGCAAAGCTGTTTAAATAATCGAGGGGGGAAGAAGCTATGGCATTGATGGATTTTTTTCGGAGAAAGAGTTCGGGTGATGTGGCAAAGGACAGGCTGAAGCTTTTGCTGATTTCAGACCGGGCAAACTGTTCTCCGGAAGTGATGGAACTGATAAAGAATGATATTATCAAGGTGATTTCCAAGTATATGGAGATAGACTGCGAAAATCTCGATATTCAGATTACGCAGACAGAATCTGAAGGAGAGAATGGACGCGTGCCGGCGCTGTGCGCCAATATTCCGATTAAGGAACTGAAGCATTCGTCTGAAAAGAAATAACGTGAGACGGACAGACAGAGGAGTATTATGTTAAAACAGTACAAACTGAGGGATTACAGGCTTCGGCTGGTGTGTTATGTTTATGTGATTACAATTCTGGGAATTCTTGTAATAGGAAGCGCGGAGAAGTCCGTACAGGATCAGCAGATTATGGGTCTTATTCTCGGGACGGCGGCGATGCTTGTCGCTTCTCTGGTAGACTATACCTGGGTCCTGAAGTTTTACTGGTTGATTTATGCGTTCAATCTGATATTGCTTCTTCTTGTGAAGACGCCGCTGGGAGATGATGCGAACGGAGCGTACCGCTGGCTGAAGATAGGAGGCTTCCGCTTTCAGCCCTCGGAGCTTACAAAGCTGGTTCTGATACTTTTTTTTGCAAAGCTCCTGGATAAATATAAGGACAATCTGAACACCTGGAAGGTTCTGGGAATGTCGGCTGTTCTCTTTGGCCTTCCGGCTCTTCTTGTGAAGGAGCAGCCTGACCTTTCTACGACAATTTCGCTCTGCGTGATTTTCGTTGTGCTTCTTTTTGTGGCAGGCTTAAGCTATAAGCTGATAGGGGGCGTTCTGGCTGTAGGAATTCCGTCTGCGGTGATTTTTATCAGTCTGATTATGCGGCCGGATCAGAAGATTCTGGATCACTACGCATGGCTTCGTATTATGGCGTGGCTTAATCCGACGCAGTACGCGGACAATGCCTATCAGCAGCAGAATTCCATTATGGCGATCGGATCGGGTCAGCTGGTGGGAAAGGGACTGAACAACAATCTGGTCAGCTCAGTAAAGAATGGAAGCTTTATTGCAGAACCGCAGACTGATTTTATCTTTGCAGTCGCAGGAGAAGAGCTTGGATTTATCGGTTGCGCAACAATTATTTTACTATTGGCGCTGATTGTGTTAGAATGTATATGGATAGGAAAACGCTCCAGAGATTTTTCGGGAACTCTGATCTGTTGTGGGGTTGCAGGTTATATCGGGTTCCAGAGTTTTGTAAATATCTGCGTGGCGACGGGAATTATGCCGAATACAGGAATTCCCCTTCCTTTTGTCAGCTATGGGCTGACGTCCCTGGTGACTCTTTTTATGTCGATAGGTGTTGTGCTGAACGTGGGACTGCAGCCGAAAAAATATTTACTTG
>CAUWNO010000215.1:0-2988 GCA_963559965.1 uncultured Lachnospiraceae bacterium
GGCTTTCGCCCACCTCTTTTTTGACGCCTTTGTCATTGGTTATTATTGCATGCCATCCCGGATTTTTCAAGTGTTTTTTTAATTTTCTTTTTTATCAGTTCAGCCATACAGTGTACGATAAGCACGCAGTGCGGTTTTACGAATGGCGCGGGCTGAACTGTTACCCTTTTTCAGTTCTTCAGGTATTCCTTCAGCCGTTCAATATTTTTTTCCTCAAAATCCATCAGCTCTTCTGCCAGCTCGCAGTATTCTTTTCTCGCATCCTTATTTGCCTTCACAGCCTTCATAAGCTCTGTAATTCCTCTTGTATTCCCCTGAATCATCAGCTCTGCCAGATGCTCTGTGCTGGTATTCAGAAGGGTATTTGCCTGAATGGAAGTCCAGCGCACCGCCTTTCCCATAGGAGAAGACTGTTCCGGACGGCGGCTCCCCTCCCTGATTTTCTCTGTCACCTTATCTTCAAAGGACAGAAAGCGGACAGCCTGACGGTTGAGATCGAGAGCCAGATCCTCATCCTCCACCTTGCTGATCACCGTGTTGATTGCTTCCAGTCCCATCCGGCTGTTTCTGTATGCCTCATTTAATACGGCAAGATCTGCGCTTGTAAGCATAAAAAATCTCCTTTCTTCTGTGAACTCTTTCTGTGTTCATAGAATATGGAGAATTTTTTATTTTATACAAACAGAAAACGCGCCGGATCTCTCCTGCGCGCTTTCTGTGCTTCTATTTCAGATACTTTTATTCCGAATACTTTTATTTCAAGTCCCGTTATTCCAGATACTGCGTCATGCAGTAGCACTCTTTTCCATTGTAATTGATCTTACTCCAGCCGTCTTCATAGCTTTCAATCTGTGTCACAGACTCGCCCTGATATACAGTGCCCAGATACTCTGCCTCTGTGCTCGGCTCCGCGCGCAGCCTTACGCTCTCAGTAAAGCGTGTCTCTCTGTTCTGCGCTGTCGCCGTATTCTCAGCAGGAGCTTCCTCTTCCGGCTCCTCTTGTGGCTCCTCTTCGGGAGCTTCTTCCGGCTGCTCCTCCGGGGTCTCTTCCTCCGGCGTTTCCTCTTCCGGCTGTTCCTCCGGAGTCTCTTCCTCCGAAGCTTCTCCTTCTGAGCCCTGAGCGATTCGCTGGTAGCGCTCCTCCTGCTTTACCAGATCTGCGTCTGCAGCCTTCGCTTCCTCATATTTTGCCTTAACCTCCGCACGGAGAGCCGCCACGTCCTCTCCCTGAAGAATCTCTTCTACATAGGCATTTAATTCCTCTCCTGCCTCACCGTTGAAGATTACAAGATTTCCTTCGTCGTTTGTATAGACATACAGAAGAGAAAGTCCGGGCGCCGGAGTCTCAATCTGCGCAAACTTAAGCTCGTAATAGACGAGAACCACATAGGAATTCTCTTCCATTCCCTTCTTGGTATAGCAGGAAATATTCTGATATCCCTCCACAAGACCTGTGGAACGGAGAATTCTGTTCTGTTCCTCTTCGCTGACCTCGTCCTCTACAGAGGCAAGCCCTTCCACGTCTCCTGCTGCCATGCAGTCAAAATACTTCTGCACAATCTCATTAACCTGAGGATATTCATCCTTCTTCAGCTCATTGGCTTCTTCTACCGCCTTTCCGGCATCTGCCGAAGCTGCGCTTGTCTGAGCCGCTCCCACAGCAGCCTTCTCTTTCGCTTTCTTATCACCAGAGCCGTTTCCCCAAAGGCTCACTGCCGCCGCAGCCACCAGGCATACCGCGATACAGCCCACAGCCACCTGTCGCTTATATTTCACAATCCAGCCGCCGATTCTGTCTTTATCCAGCGCCTTTTTCAGTTCGTCTATAGAAAACTTCATAAATATCTCCCACTTGCTTAATATTTGTAACATTTTTGTAACAAACAGATTGTAGCAAACTTAAAGAAAAAAGGCAACCTTAAAATGTGACAAATTTGTGAAAATTTTCATCTTTCCGCATTTGTTTCGTATTTTTTTCTTATTTTATAAGGGTAAGCTGTCCTGACTCGGACGAATAAAGATAAGCCTGATCGGATAAAACTTCCGTATCCTCCACCTGCGTCTCATTGATATCCCGCACCATGCGGCACAGCTCCCCAGGCTCCTGTACAGCTGAGGAAGGAACAAGAATTACTTCATGGATACTGCTGGGAAGAATATAGTAATCCTCCCCCAGGGTTTTAGCGCACCTGTCCAGAATTCCCTCATATAAAATGCAGGCCGCTCCCAGAGCCTTTACCTCGTTTGTCAGCACATACATGGGAAGTTCCATATCAAAAAGCTCTTCCTCCCCGGAAAGCTCCCGAATCACGTCCGACATCCGGGAAAGCCTTGCCGGAAGAAGGCGGGCGCTGTTACGCCGTGCATCGCGGTAAAGGTCGCTGCATCCTGCGTTCCACAGCTTCAGGTGGCTGTTATGAATCAGAACCGTCGCCGTCCCCAGTATCTCATCTGTCAAAAGGAGATAAAACACAATCGCCAGATCAAAAAACGGCAAATGGGGAATCCGCGTCAGCAATTCCCTGTTTCTCTCGTAATTTACCAGCTTATACACTACAAAGTCCCGCAGTCTTTCGTAATCTGTGAACAGTTCTGTATTCAGCCGCTCTTCGACACTGCGGTTCTCACAACACGCAAGAATCCTGTTATAAATTCCCGAAAGCGAACGTCCCTGAAGATACTCCCGGTAACAGGCGTCCAGATAAATCGCTGGAGCCACCTGTCTTCCCTCCTGACGAACCGTAAGCCCGTCCGCAATCACTCCATTATTTTTTTCCAGCGGGATTCTCTCCAGCTTCGTTCCTCCGGGCAGAGATTCCCGCAGAAACTCTGTCACGGAGCCTACAAACTCCTGATAATTCATTGACTCATCCTTTCCTTTTCCATTTTCCAATTCTGTTATTTTCTCTGTAAGGGGGGAAGTTTTCCGCAGCAGAACGCCGCAGCAAATAGAAGATGTCCTTATTATAATGTAAAATTTTTACTTTT
>CAUWNO010000216.1:0-2931 GCA_963559965.1 uncultured Lachnospiraceae bacterium
GACAGGCTGGGACGCAACTACGAAGAAATCATGGAACAATGGAGGATCATTACAAAAGTAAAGGGAGCCGACATTATCATACAGGATATGCCCCTTTTGGATACCAGCAAAGCCAGGGACTTGCTGGGGATTTTTATCAGCGACCTTGTTTTGCAGCTTCTCTCTTTCGTGGCGCAGAATGAACGGGAATCCATTCGGCAAAGGCAGGCGGAGGGGATCGAGGCGGCCAAAATGCGCGGGGTGCGATTCGGCAAGCCGCGGATAGAACTCCCCGAGAATTTTCCGGAGCTTTATGAAAGATGGAGCAAAAAGCAACTGTCAGCGAAGGAATTTGCTTCTATCTGTCATGTGGGCAGAAGCACGCTTTACACGAAAATATCCGAATACAGACGGCAGCAGGACGCAGGAATTGCAAAAGAAAAAAGAAATCTTGAAAAAGATACTTAAGTTTTTGATATACCTAACGATAATATAGGTGTACAGTGATTTTATAGAGTCCAAAAAGGTGTACTTATGAAGACATCTGCCGGCAGTCTGATTTACCCCTTTTACTTTATAACAATCTCGAATAGAAACAAAGTCGGAAAGGGAATTCCGATATCCATTTATTCAAGGAGGAATGAATCATGAGAATTCAGCACAACATCGCGGCATTAAACTCTTACCGCAACTTAACAGGCAACAACAGCGCAGTATCCAAGAACCTGGAGAAGCTGTCTTCCGGCTACCGGATCAACCGTGCAGGCGACGACGCCGCTGGTCTTGCGATTTCTGAGAAGATGAGAGCTCAGATCACAGGTCTTAACACCGCGCAGAAGAACGCTCAGGACGGCGTATCTCTGGTACAGACTGCTGAGGGCGCGCTGACAGAAGTACATTCCATGCTGAACCGTATGGTGGAGCTGGCTGACCAGTCTGCCAACGGAACCTATGATGATAAGGTAGACCGTGAAAATCTGCAGAAGGAGATCACATCCTTAAAGGACGAGATCGATCGTATCGCAGATTCTACCAACTTCAACGGCATCAACCTGCTGGACGGTTCTCTGCAGGATGGGGCAACAGTTAATGTTAACGCTATATCAGGGACAGGTGTATCCTTTGACGGTGCAGCTGGCAAGTTTAAGCTTGATGAAGGACAGTTGAAGGCTGGAGCCAGCGTTACCATTGGAGGAAAAACCTATTCTTACAAAGCGGCGGCAACCGGAAACGACGGAGCATTCAGCTCTTTTGATACATTAAAAACTTTGGTTGGTAAAGATGGCATCACTTTGACTGGTGATAAGAATGGCTTTACGGCAACAAAGGGTGGTAAAGAACTGACCCTTCAGATTGGCGACACCTCCGCAGATTTCAACCAGATGACCGTAGGCGTGAATGACATGCATACGGCTGCGCTTGGTATTGATAAGATTGATATCAGCACCCAGCAGGGCGCAAAGGATGCGGTAGATCTGATCAAGAATGCTATCAATTCCGTATCTTCTACCCGCGGTGACTTGGGCGCCATTCAGAACCGTCTGGAGCACACCATCAACAACTTGAGCGTAACCGCTGAGAATATGACCGCAGCAGAGAGCCGGATCCGCGACGTGGATATGGCCAACGAGATGATGGCTTATACCAAGAATAACATCCTGGTACAGTCATCTCAGGCGATGCTGGCACAGGCAAACCAGATTCCTCAGGGAGTTCTGCAGTTGTTACAGTAATCTTTTAAATGTATTTATATGCTAAAAGCAGGGGAAAAGGAGTTCCCCGTCAACCATATTCAAGGAGGAATGAATCATGAGAATTCAGCACAACATCGCGGCATTAAACTCTTACCGCAACTTAACAGGCAACAACAGCGCAGTATCCAAGAACCTGGAGAAGCTGTCTTCCGGCTACCGGATCAACCGTGCAGGCGACGACGCCGCTGGTCTTGCGATTTCTGAGAAGATGAGAGCTCAGATCACAGGTCTTAACACCGCGCAGAAGAACGCTCAGGACGGCGTATCTCTGGTACAGACTGCTGAGGGCGCGCTGACAGAAGTACATTCCATGCTGAACCGTATGGTGGAGCTGGCTGACCAGTCTGCCAACGGAACCTATGATGATAAGGTAGACCGTGAAAATCTGCAGAAGGAGATCACATCCTTAAAGGACGAGATCGATCGTATCGCAGATTCCACCAACTTCAACGGCATCAATCTGCTGGACGGTTCTCTGCAGGATGGGGCAAAAATTGATGTTACTGTATCAGGTGCGAATGTACAAGATAATGGAGATGGCTCTTTTAAGATTGATACCGCTTCCATGGCTGAAAACGAGACCATTACAATTAATGGAAAGTCTTACACTTATACTAAGACTGCTTCAACCGCTGGAAAATTCAGCAATTTTGCTGAATTAAAAAAATTGGCCGAAGCCGATGGGCTGGAGCTTGGTGGTGACATTAATAAAGTTACGGCAAAAAAGGTAGGTAAGGAACTGACCCTTCAGATCGGCGACACCTCCGCAGATTTCAACCAGATGACCGTAGGCGTGAATGACATGCATACGGCTGCGCTTGGTATTGATAAGATTGATATCAGCACCCAGCAGGGCGCAAAGGATGCGGTAGATCTGATCAAGAATGCTATCAATTCCGTATCTTCTACCCGCGGTGACTTGGGCGCCATTCAGAACCGTCTGGAGCACACCATCAACAACTTGAGCGTAACCGCTGAGAATATGACCGCAGCAGAGAGCCGGATCCGCGACGTGGATATGGCCAACGAGATGATGGCTTATACCAAGAATAACATCCTGGTACAGTCCTCTCAGGCGATGCTGGCACAGGCAAACCAGATTCCTCAGGGAGTTCTGCAGCTTCTGCAGTAATTTCTATTAAGGTCAGAAGGCACATTATCAAAGAATTGGGAGATATGCGGATGGCGGATGTGACTT
>CAUWNO010000217.1:0-2900 GCA_963559965.1 uncultured Lachnospiraceae bacterium
CATGCTCTACCTGAAGACCGGCTTTCTCAATCTTGTCTTCTTCGCGTCCCGATACGGTTCCCAGATAGTTCAGCGTCTTTCTGTACTCTTCCGGAAGTACAGAAAGGGAAAATCTTTCCTGCGCGTCTACAAATTCCTTTGTATAGCGCTGGGGACGAAGCACGATAAAAGCCACATTCTTCCCCCACATAACGCCGAGTCCTCCCCATGACGCCGTCATGGTATTTACTTTGCCTTCCTTCTCCGCCGTAACAAGCAGCCATTCCTTTCCTATCATCTGAAACGGATTCTTTTCAAGTTCTTCCGGTTTGATACTTCTCATTTCTGTATTCCCCTTTTCTTATCTCAAATCAGTACGATCCCCTAACGGATACGCTCCGGGAAACCTACCTTCTTCTGTACCTTGCGAAGCGTCTTATTGGCAAAATACTGCGCTTTCTCCGCATTATTTTTTATCACAGAATCTATATACGCCTTATCCTTTGTAAGCTCTTCCACTCTGTCCTGAAGCGGCTTCAAAACAGATACGACGGCTTCTCCCACAGCCGGCTTAAATTCTCCGTAGCCTTTTCCGTCAAATTCACGAACCGTCTCCTCCGGCGTCTTTCCTGTACATGCACAGTAAATATCAATCAGATTTTTAATACCCGGCTGTTCGTCGCGGTAAAGAATCTGACCTTCTGAGTCTGTCACAGCGCGCTTAAATTTACGCATAATCGTATCCGGATCGTCCATCAGATAAATGCTTGCATTGGGATTCTCGTCCGACTTCGACATCTTCTTAGCCGGGTCCTGAAGACTCATAATCTTCGCCCCTACTTTTCCGATATAGGCTTCCGGAACGGTAAATACGTCTCCGTACACGCCGTTGAAGCGCTGAGCAATATCGCGCGTAAGCTCCAGGTGCTGCATCTGATCGATTCCCACCGGAACAACGTCCGCCTGGTAAAGAAGAATATCTGCAGCCATCAGAACCGGATAGGTAAAAAGTCCCGCGTTAATATTGTCGGCATGCTTTGACGCCTTATCCTTAAACTGCGTCATTCTGTTCAGCTCGCCCATATAAGTAAAGCAGTTCAGAATCCATGCCAGCTCTGCGTGTCCCGACACATGAGACTGATAATAAATGCAGTTTTTTTCCGGATCAAGTCCTGCCGCAATATACAGAGTCAACAGCGCACGCGCTCTTTTTCTGAGCACTGCCGGATCCTGGCGTACCGTAATCGAATGTAAGTCTACCACGCTGTAAAAACACTCATACTCGTCGCTCAGCGTAATCCAGTTTTTCAGTGCCCCCAGATAATTTCCAAGCGTCAGATTTCCCGTCGCCTGCATTCCGCTGAACAGCACCTTCTTATCTCCAATCATTTTCTCTTCCTCCTGGTTTTCTTTTATATCTTCAGTAATACGCAGGCAATCTTAAAGTAAATCATCAGACTGCAAGCGTCCACAATCGTCGTAATCAGAGGCGCAGCCATAATCGCCGGGTCAAGATGAAGCTTTTTCGCCAGCATCGGCAAAATACAGCCTATGGTCTTCGCCAGAATCACCGTCAGAATCAGCGTCAGCACAATCGTAAGGCTGACCATGGTCTGTCCGGGGAACTGTATCATCAGGCGGATAAAATTTGCAGCCGCAAGAACAAGTCCGCAGAGCATTCCCACACGAAGCTCTTTCCATGCCACCTTAAAAATATCCTTCAGTTCAATCTCTCCGACCGCCATGCCTCGAATCACCATGGTGCTCGACTGGTTTCCGCAGTTTCCGCTGGTATCCATAAGCATCGGAACAAAGGTCACAAGAAGAGGCACGATCTGAAGCGCCTTTTCATAATTCAAAAGAATCGCTCCCGTCAGCATCGAAGTAAACATCAGAATCAGAAGCCACGGAATACGGTTTTTCGCAAGCTCCAGAACGCCTGTCTTCAGATACGGTTTTTCCGAAGGAAGCATAGCCGCCATTTTCTCAAAGTCCTCTGTAGCCTCCTGCTCCATAACTTCTACCGCGTCGTCGACTGTAACAATGCCCACAAGACGGTCTTCGTGATCTACAACAGGCAGACAGAGCAAGTCATACTTGTTAAAGGTCTCTACGACCTCTTCCCTGTCCTCTGTCGTCACAGCATAAATAATATTTTCATCCATAATGTCCTTAATCACTGTCGTGTAAGGACTCATCAGCAGATCCTTTACGGTAACGACTCCCTGCAGGCGGCGCTTGCTGTCCGTCACAAAGCAGGTATAAATCGTCTCCTTGTCTACTCCGTTTTCCCGGATGTAGGCAAACGCCTGCTCTACTGTCATATTTCTTTTCAGACCGATGTACTCGGCTGTCATAATACTTCCCGCACTGTTCTCCGGATACTGCAGAAACTGGTTAATCAAAGCTCTCGTTTCCGGCGCGGCGTTCTTGAGAACACGCTTTACCACAATCGCCGGAAGCTCCTCCAGCATATCTACCGCATCGTCCACATAGAGATCTTCTATAATTTTACCAAGCTCATAATCTGTGATACTGTTAATGATATGCTCCTGATCCTCTACCTCCAGAAAAGAAAACACATCTGCCGCCAGCTCTTTGGGCAGCATACGGTATACCAGCACCTTTTTTTCAAGCTCCAGCTCCTCGATAAATTCGGCGATATCCACCTCGTTCATCTCTGCCATCGTTTCTCTCAGTTTCCGGAACTGTCTGCTCTCCAGAAGCTCGTTAAGCTCCTCCCGATCAAAATTTCCCATTGCCATGTCAATCTCCTCCTTATACCGGAAACAGGCATGGCAACACATTCTTCTGAAGCTACCGCTCCGGAAGAATTCTATAGAAAGAGTCCATGCCCGTCATTATTCTGTTATCTGTCAAGCTCCAACTTCGACTTCGCCCGTCCACGGACTCCTCACATC
>CAUWNO010000218.1:0-2814 GCA_963559965.1 uncultured Lachnospiraceae bacterium
TCAGAAGTTATTCCGATAAAAGAATTTCAAAGGAAACGGTAGAAGAGTTACAAAAAGAGATTACTCTATGCAACTGGGAAAGCGGTCTCCATATTCAGCTTATTACAGAGGAAGAAAGCGCTTTCGGAGGATTTGCAGCGCATTACGGGAAGTTTTCCGGGGTACGGAATTATCTTGCTGTTGTGGGAGCAAAGGCTTCTGATTTGGAGGAGAGAGCAGGGCATTATGGGGAGCGTATTGCGCTGACTGCCCAGATGCTGGGACTTAATACTTGCTGGGCAGCTATGACAGTGTCAAAGCGTGAGGTTAAGAAACATATTAAGATCGGCAGAGGAGAAAAACTGGTGATTGTTCTGGCGCTCGGCTATGGGAAAACGCAGGGAAGAGCGCATAAATCAAAGGAGATGGAAAAGCTTTGTACAGGGGCGGACAGACCTCTCTGGTTTGAAAACGGGATGAAAGCAGTAATGCTTGCGCCGACAGCGATGAATCAGCAGAAATTTTTGCTATCGTGCAGGGGAAATAAGGTGACGGCAGAATCGCTGGGCGGCTTTTATTCAGACATTGATCTGGGAATTGTAAAATATCATTTTGAAATTGGAGCCGGTAAGGAGAATTTTGAGTGGGATACCGGCAGAGACCAGCTTATGAAAAAACGGAGGGCAAGATTTTGGAAAAACTGACAGGTTTAATCAGAGAAATTGAAGAGTTTGTGCCGTTTAATGAGCAGGAAGAGAAGGATAAGACGGAACTTTTACGGTACTTGTCCAGCGGAAGCGGTGTATTAACACGAGATAATAAAAATGCGCATATCACAGTATCGGCGTGGATTGTGGATAAAAAGCGGGAATATGTATTGATGGCGTTTCACAATATTTACAATTCGTGGGCGTGGCTGGGAGGTCATGCAGATGGAAATGAAAATCTTCAGG
The DNA here is from genome assembly GCA_963559965.1 of uncultured Lachnospiraceae bacterium. Taxonomy (GTDB): domain Bacteria; phylum Bacillota; class Clostridia; order Lachnospirales; family Lachnospiraceae; genus Laedolimicola. Next base: position 933 of record CAUWNO010000218.1, read on the forward strand.
AGGTGGCGCTTAAGGAAGTAGAAGAAGAAAGCGGACTGTGCGACGTGCGTTTTCTAAAAGACGATATCTTTTCTCTGGAGATAGTGCCGGTGTTTGGGCATGAGAAAAGAGGAGAATATGTGCCGTCGCATCTGCATTTGAATATTACCTACTTACTGGAAGCGGACAGGAACAGTCACATCCGGATTAAAGAGGATGAAAACAGTAAGATAGGATGGATAAAAAATGAGGAGATAAAAAGGTACTCGACAGAGCCGTGGCTTGCGGAGAGGATCTATGATAAATTGTGTGCAAAGGTAATGAAGGAGTGTCGGTATGAAACTGCTTTATAAGTTATCCGGGAAAATCAGTCTGCTGTGTTATGTCGTTACATTATATTACTTATGGCATATGTGCCAGTATGGAGGAGTGCGAAGTCATCTGCCCAGGCTGGCGGTCAGCGTGGCAGGCTTTGTTATTACGTTTCTTTTGTGGCTGTTTTCCAAAAGACATGTACAGGACACGGTTTCAGAGAAGGATGGAAGAAAAAAGCTTTTCCGTCTGGAGGTAGTATTCTGCGCGGCGGTAACCATATATTTTGGCGGACGAATTTTTTATTCGGCGATTCCCTACAATGGAGCGTTGTCATGGAAGGTGGAGGAATGGCTGAATAAAAAGGAGATAACTCTCGAACATAATAATTTCTGGGAAGACGGAGCGGAGGGACTTCTTTCTGATTTGGACAGGGCGCTTGATCTGCCGGAAGAACTTTATATTGCAAATCAGTTTGAACTGACCTTTGATGCGGATGGAGAAATTCAGTCTGTCTATACTTTCCTGTATGGAAAAACGGAAAGCGGAGAAACAGGTACTTACCTGATTGATTACGATTCTGAAAAGAGCGATAAAATATCCGTCTGGATTCAGGGCGAGGCAAATGAAGATTACGATGAGGATATGCGGTTAGCGCCTATGCTTGCGATTTTAAGCCGTGCTGACTGCAATCAGAGAGTAAAGGAGTGGCAGCAGGTAGGAGAGGAAGGACCTTATGAGATCCTCTATTATGGACGGCGTTCTTTTGGAACAGAAGAAGGTCTGGTATATCTTCCAGGTGATGCAGATGGAGACAGCAGGGAAACGGGAGAGAAAAGCCTCACCAGGCTGAGAGAGGGCGGAGAAATGACAGGCTTTGAGGTTTCTTTGCATATTCCGGGAGAAGAGGGAGTTACTCCGGTCCGTTACATGATGGAGCCGGAATATACCAGCCAGGAGGAACTGAACCGGGAAAGAGAGGATGAACAGGCGGAAGAAGCAAAAAATACAGAAGGCTGGACGATAGATCAGGCAGACGGAACCATGTATTTTTTCCTGAATCAGGAGACAGGATGGCGTCTTACAGTGGCTGACGCAGCGGCTGGAAGCCGGTTTTACAGGATGGAAAAGACAGAAGCCGGAGGAGCCGGGTGGCAGGTGATAAATGAAGATCCCTTCCTCGGATCGATTGGAGTCACGGAAGGGCTGGTATTTTTCGATGAGAATCTGGGCTTTGCAGGGCTGACAGGAGCTTCTTGCTCCTATTCCGGAATATATGTGACAAGGGACGGAGGAGTATCCTTTGAAAAGGTAGAGCTTCCGATGGACAGGATTGCAGAGCTGCCGGAAGAGGCAGAAGAGTACGGATACACGGCAGAAGATTATGATTATGTGAGAATGCCGGAAAAGAAGGATTCTTTATTGAGTATCACAGTGACTACAGACGGAACAGAAAGGGAAGGAATTTTGTTTCAGTCGGAAGACAACGGTCTTACCTGGGAATGCAGAAAATAGAAAAATCCAAAAAACTGAAAAATCGTAAGCGCCAAATATTCCTGCGGATTTCCTGATCCTCAAGTTTTTCCTATAA
>CAUWNO010000219.1:0-2793 GCA_963559965.1 uncultured Lachnospiraceae bacterium
ATATATTACAACGATTGCCTGTATTCTCTTCTTCCACCTCCTGTCCTACTATATGTTCGACTGGAATACCAACATTTTCAAGAGAGGATACTATATCGAATTTATAGCTGTCTGCAAATATAATATTGTACTGATTTTATTTTTAAGCTTTTTCCTGTATGTCAGCAAGCTGGCAGAGGATTTCTCTCGCCTTGTTTTTGTATATTTTTTCTTTTACAACATTACTCTGACTTATATCGGACATCTGCTCCTGAAGCGCTATTTTACCGGTGTCTACCGAACAAGCTCCAGCAGCAATAAAATGTTCGTTATCACTACTTCGGACTGTGCCGAAGCACTTCTTAAAAAGCTTCTCTCTTCGCACGAATGGAGCTACGAAGTCACAGGTGTCGCTCTTCTCGATCAGAACCGGGAAAAGCAGGAGATTCTTCAGATTCCGGTTATTGCCGATTCCGAAGACTTATTCGAGCAGTTTAAAACCAAAGTTGTCGACGAAGTATTTATCCATCTTCCCGACTACTCCCGGGAAAAGATCGAGGAACTGATCGTAAAATTTGAAAGCATGGGAATTACTGTCCATGTCAATATTGATTATTTCAGCGGCGTTATGGCACATAAGACTACGGAGCTCTTTGCCGGATTTACCGTACTTTCCTACGAAGCGAGTACCTTTGACTACCGCAGACTTCTGATAAAACGTGTGATCGATATTTTCGGTTCTCTTATCGGTCTGTCCATCACCGCTGTTCTGACACCGTTTATAGCCCTTGCCATCAAGCTGGACTCAAAAGGACCTGTATTTTTCTCTCAGACGCGTGTCGGAAAGAACGGCCGTTACTTTAAACTCTATAAATTCCGTTCTATGTATACGGACGCAGAAGACCGCAAAAAAGAGCTTCTGGCGCAAAACGAGATGGATGGTCCGATGTTCAAGCTGGAAAACGATCCGCGTATTACAAAAGTCGGCGCTTTTCTTCGGAAAACAAGTCTGGATGAACTGCCGCAGTTCTATAACATCCTTATCGGAAATATGAGTCTCGTAGGAACACGCCCTCCAACCGTGGAGGAATTCAACCAATATGACTTGTATTACCGCCGGAGACTCAGCATCAAGCCCGGTCTTACCGGTCTGTGGCAAATCAGTGGACGCAGTGACATTACTGATTTTAAAGAAGTCGTAAAACTGGATCTGGAATATATCGACAACTGGTCTCTGACGTCAGACATTCGTATCCTTTTAATGACAATCTGGGTCGTCGTAATGAAAAAAGGCGCCAGATAATCTGCTCGCTTTTACTGGCACATAAAAACAGCGCCTGTGATGTTTTGTACCGTCCTCCAAAAGTCAGACCTGAAAATCTAACGATTGAGAGTCTGGTACATTCACAAGCGCTGTATTTATATCTTCTGCGCAGCTCTTTCCAGGGCGTCTTTTACGCCCCTGCTTACTTCTTCAAACCGAAATCTATCCAGATAATTCCTGGAACAGTCTCCCATCCTTTTTGCCTTCACAGGTTCAGTCAAAAGTTCCTGAATGCGTTCTGCAAATTTCTTTGTATCATAAGGATCTGCTATGAATCCATTTTTTCCTTCCTCAATCAAATCATAAGCCCCGTCTGCATACTGTGAGCAGATCACTGGAAGTCCGGCGCACATCGCCTCCAGAATCACGAGAGCAAAACAGTCCTCTCTTGTGGGGAGGACGAAGATACTGCTTCTGGCATATTCTTTTTTCAGCTTATCCTGAGAAAGGTAGCCAAGAAATTCTACATGCTCTTCTATCTTCAGTTCTTTCGCCAACTGCTGAAGCCTTTCCTGCTCCGCCCCTGTCCCGGCAAGCGCAAGCGTAAACTCCCCTTCTACTCGCTGAAGAGCCTTCAGCAGAAGATCGACGCCCTTTCTCTCTATAAGGCTTCCCACATAAAGAATCCTGTTGTCTATTCTTTCCTCCGGCTGGATAAGATATTTTTCTATATCCACTGTCAGAAGGCTGACAAAACAGTCTTCCGGCTTCGCCCCGTATGCAATCTGCGCTTCTCTGGATTTTGTACTGCTTGCCAGAAAAGAGGATGCATGGCGAATCACATATCTACGGAGCATTCTCTGAATGCCGTTAATATTCCTCTCTGAGTGGAGCGTCCCATCTGTCCAGCTGATATAAGGTATCTTTTTACAACGGCAGTACTGAAGTGCCTGCAAAACTGTAGGATTATACTCAGAACCTATTACCGCGTCCGGCTTCAGCTTTTCCAGAACAGACTTCACTCCTTTGGAAATATGAATATACTTTGTATCATACCGCCTCGGAATTTTGATTGTGTAAGACTCCAGAAAATGACTGTTTTTCATTTTGTTTTCTTCAATTTCCCAACTCCTATTGTCTTCGTTTCGGCTGGCATAAAGTACATGAATCTCGTATTCTTTAAAATGCTGCTGAAGGAAATAAAAAAAATCAACCCTGTACGGCGCCGGAATATTGGTAATCATTACCACTCGTTTCATCTGTCACCTCTTTCCACAGACGAATATATCTTCTGCAGAAGCTCATAGTTTTTTTCTGCAGAATACCGCTCTGCAAAAATATCTCCTGTCTCCCATTCTGCCTTTTTCTCCATCTGACAGACAGCCTCACGAAGCGCCTGAGCGCTTCCGCATCGAAACTTAAGACCGGTTTTTCCCTCTTCTACCATCGAGCCGGCATTTCCTATATCACTGACTATCACAGGCGTCCCTACGGAATAACTCTCTGCAATCACCATAGGCTGTCCTTCATAGCAGCAAGTGGGAAGTATC
>CAUWNO010000220.1:0-2719 GCA_963559965.1 uncultured Lachnospiraceae bacterium
GGATCTGCCAGTTCCTCCTTCAGAATATCGCCTGTTGTTTCCAGAATCGCCGCTGAATTTTCCACAATATACCGAAGAATTGCAAAAAACATAGGAATAAAACAAATTCCAAGAATCAGAAGCGGGAGATACCAGGGAAGGATCTTTCTTCTTCCCTCTTTCTCCTTAAGGCTCAAAAATTCCTTCCAGCCTTTTTCATGGAACGCCTCCCAGAGGATCATCGGAAGCGTCGCCAGAGCGCAGGCTCCTCCAATAGAAGAATTCCAGGCTATCGAAAGAATGGAAATAAAGGTCCAGCACCACAAAAGCATCGGAAAATTCTTTCGTATCTTTTTTGAAAATACGATCAAAAGGAACGGAAGAGCAAATGCCCATCTCACATAATAGTACTTATCTCCAAACAAAGAGAAAAGAAGAATGCAGAGAAGACCTGCCAGTTTATCGTCCACAAACCAGTAATAGACAGCCGCCGTAATCACGGCAATCACAACGCAACCTATGATCATCGCCGGCTCGAAAGTCGCATACGTTCCATCAAAAAGCCCGTACCAGACAGCCGCCTGAAAATAATCGCAGACTCCGTGAATCGGCATGGTATCCAGATAGGGAATCGTCCCGAAGCTTAAAAACTGATGGAGCGGTCCGGAAAGCTCTCCGTAATGATACATTTCAAGGGGAAGTCCTGAGATTGTCCCCCGGGGAACTGTATAGGAAGCAAAGACGGCAAGAGAGAGAAAGCTTGCAAGGTGAATACGCGCCTCTTCTCTTCCTTCCTTTTTGTCCCTGACTGTACGCCAAAGCACCGTTCCGATCAAAAGAACCGCTATCACCGCAGACAGCGCCGTTATTTTCGACGACTGATAAAGGCGTATCACTTCCCCTCCCCTGTCGTATTCGTAAACGGATGCAAGAAGAAAACTAAGGGGCAGAAAAAGCTGCGTCCAGGTAAACGCCTGATTCATCAGCCGTACTTTTCCACAACGCAGGTACAGATAAGAAAAAATACCCACAAAAACGATCACTATCCCCTGGAGTATGTGGAAAATCAGATCCTGATCCACAGAAAAAATCAGTTTTCCTGTTCCCCATAAGGCGGCAAGGGAAAATTCCGAAAAAATCAGAAGAAAAATAACATCTTTCACCTTTTTGTAATTCTGACGGACAGTGGAACTGTACTCTTTCTTTCGATCAAAATTTCCCGACAGCCAGCTCACTTTTCTGGAAAGCAAGGATAAAAGGACTGCATACAAAAGAAAGAAGCCTATGATTCCGCCTGTCACAAGATACGCCAGCGTCATATCTCCTTCTTTGTAGTAAGCCGTCCATGTGGTATAGCCTGTCACAAACTCTCCGTACTGGGGCGTTCTCTGATAAAGCCTGTTCATGATAAACCAGCAAAAAAGCGCTGTGGAAGGAAGTGACAGAAGCGCCGACAGCACGCAGATTTTCTGTGAAAAATATTTTTTCGTCATTTAAAGATCCTCCGTTCCCTCTTCTTCCTGCACTGGCTGAAACTTCTTTCGGTTCTCTGTTTTCCGGCAGATACTCTGGGCTGCTTCGGAAAGTCCCATCGCAGCGGCAGGAAGCATACATACAAAGTACGGGAAAATATACTGAGATTTTGCCTCCCATAAGGTATGAAATAAAAAGCCTCCGAGAATGACAAGCGGAAAGAACAAAACCTCCATCGTCCCTGTCTTTCTCCTGTTCCACAGATAAAAGAATACCAGACTGTAAACGAAGGTCTGAAAAAGATTCATGTATTCATGAAGCACTGTATAGAGCTTTCCGTCATAAATACTCTGCACAATCTTTGAAAAATCTCCGCTGTGAAACTGATTGACCCAGAGAGCCTCGCAGGTAGGCTCTGCCCATTGAGACATGGTCTTTTTAAAATAGAATTTCATCGCATACTGCGGTTCTTTTCTGAATCTTTCCAGCGATTCCCGGATCGATTCTTTCGCTATCGCGTCGCTTTCCTTTTCGTCGCAGTCTGTCTCTGTAAATGTGTTAAAATTAAATTCATTGTACCAGCCTTCGGCTCGTTCTCCTTCCTGCATCCCCATGGCAATCCAGAGACTTTTGGGCATCCCGTTTCCGATTTCCATTCCCGAGCGGTATTCGTAGAAGGAGGTAAGACCGGCGCTGAAAGCGCCTGTAAGCAGTATGAGAAAGAAAGCTCCGAAAACCTTTTTCCCGCTTTTATCCTTTACTGCTTTATAAAGAGTCAGAATCACCATCGCCACAAGAAAGATACTGTAATTATTTTTTATGAGGACAGAAATTCCTATCAAAACGCCGGAAAGAATTCCATATCTTAATTTTTCTTTTTCAAAAAAGATCAGAAGAAAATAAAAGGCTGCAAGAGCAAAGGCAAGCCCCAGCATCATTCCATATAAAAACGTGCTGTATAAAACTATCTGAACACAGCCCACATCTGCAAAAAGAACGAAAATATCTGCTTTTTTACTGTGAAAAAGCCTGTCTGTAATCAGATACAGAAGCCATACCGCCGCGCCGTTGGCTATAGCTGTCAGATACATAAAGAGCTTCCAGTTTTCCTGTCCGAAGAGACGGTACAAAGCCTCTAGAATTGCGGCAAGCCCCAGCTGATTCGGATAGATCTGCATATATTTCCCATGCTCAAAAAAAAGAAAATTATCCTGAGACAGAAGCCAGGCTACCCAGGAAACTGCCTTCTGATCCGCCTCCGGATAGG
>CAUWNO010000221.1:0-2714 GCA_963559965.1 uncultured Lachnospiraceae bacterium
TTTGCTTTTCGCAGATTTCTAATATTTTCGTTTAACATAACCTGTGCCTCCTTTGTTTTGATACAACTATTAAATATCAAAACAGCCGTTGCTGCAAGCAACGCAAATTAACAGCCGTTTAAGTTCGTTTTCCTGATACACAGGCACATTTTCTTTCTCCATAATTCCCGCTACAGGCTACTTATTTTTCAGCAGAAAAATTGATATGCTTGCCAGACCAATTCCCAACATAATAAAAGCGTCTTTCGTTTCCACTTCTCCGAAAACGGATAAAACTGTTACGGAAATACCCATAGCAATACCAATGCCCTTTAAAGCTACATCAACAATCTCATCTGCTTTATTGCTGCTCATACTTTCCTTTGTTTCGGTCTTTCCCTGCATCAGCTCATCAACCGAAACTTCAAATATCTCTGCCAGCTTAGGAATTGAATTTATATCTGGAAAAGATAAATCTCTTTCCCATTTAGAAACAGCTTTATCTGTAACACCCATTTTTTCTGCAAGTTCTAACTGGGTCATTCCTCTCTCTTTTCTTAATGATGAAATCATCATGCCCGGCGTCTGTTTTTTCATTTGATCGTTCCTCCTTGTTTTTGATGACTGCATCCTACCACATCTCTCCAAACATACTCAACCGACCCTCAGTTTAGCAGGCTCAACCTCTGGTTTATCTTCAGTTTAATTGGAAACAGCTCTATAACAAAATGCTCTTGTTCGATACCCGTACAGGGATATGATGCTGCAATACGAATTTCTACATCACCAACTCTGTGATGATATTCAGATTTACACCTGCCAAATACAATATACTGACAACAGCAGTATTCCAACACTCCGTTTTCATCGGGTTCGAGAGGTGAAGTTTCAAAAGGCTTCTCAATGTCAATTCCCAAAGTACTGAGATATTCAGCAACCTTTGGATATGCTGCTTTAATCTGCAATCTATAACTGCGGCAATAATTGCAATCACACATTGAGGCTTCTGTTATGGAATCATAATACTCTTTGGTTTTGAATCTATCTGCATCCATACAACCGCACCTCCCATTCCAGTAATTATATCTGACAAGTATTCTCTATTCCCGTCACCTCATAGTATTCATCACTGTATTGTATTTTACTGCCGTCAAAATCTTTTTGAATGCCCTTGACATATTCAAACGGATTTTCTATCGGTAATAAACTTAATTCACGCTGAATCTGTTGTACTGCTGCTTTCTGTTCATCGGTCAGTATTTTTTCTTCGTCTGCCATATGCTCTTCAAATTGATTCTTATCCATCCAGACGATTTGCTCCACCGGATTAGCAGTGCCGCAAGCCAGAATTAAACGGATAAAATCTTCAAAATTTGCCGCTAACGGATACACATTTTGATCTGCACAGCTTTCCGGGTTACAGGCAAATACCATTTCTCCATACTCCGGCAAAAAACAATATAAAATACTCCCTTCAACCCCTATGGGCTTTGCATTGACAGGGTAACAAAAATACGGCTCTGTAATATCGCTTTCTTCTAAACATAAAAGTCCTTTATCTATGGGTAATGCCATATACTTTTCATAAATTGTGCCCATTGATGTACCTCCGCAGCTTCAAATTTTCTGTTTCTTTCTCAACTAAACAAACGGAAATTTACTGCTCTCTGTTTGCAGCATTTCTAGCCCGTCTGTTTAATATCAGTAATCCTAAAACAAGGATAAGAGGAAAAATTGCAGCTGCAAGCAATCCCGTTTTCAGATTGCCGCCTGCCATTTCAGAAAGACCGCCTACCATAGCGGGACTTACCATAGCACCCAAATCACCGGCTAATGCTAAGAATGCAAACATCGCAGTTCCTCCTCTCGGACAGCTCTGCGAAGATATGCTGATAGATCCCGGCCACATAATGCCGACGCCCAAACCGCAAAGGGCGCAGCCTGCAAGTCCAAGGATTGGCAGAGTAGATAAGGAAGCTAATAAATAACAACCGGCACACATCGCCCCGCAAACGAGCATAACTTTGGTCAAATCAAGTTTTTGGCTGAATTTTCCATACAGTATACGGGATATTCCCATAAACATGGCAAACAGACACGGTCCCGCCAAATCCCCGACCGTTTTGGATACTCCGAGAGCCGATTCGGTAAAAGCCGACGCCCATTGAGCCATCGTCGCTTCTGATGCCCCCGAACATACCATAAGCAAGATCATCAGCCAGAATATCGGTGTTTTCAGCAATTTCCCGACGCTCATACTCTTGCCGTCTTCCACTAAATGTTCTATAGGACAGTTGATGAAATTGAATGTGTTGTACAGCGGTACCAACGCCCAGACAGCGACAAGTATCTTCCACTTTTCTGTACCGAACAAGGCAAAAAAGAGCGTAGAACCCAGAATAACACCCATAGCTCCCCAGCAATAAAAGGAATGCAGCAGGCTCATCATTCCATCCTTATTTTCAAAGGGGCAGGCCTCCACAATGGGGCTGACTAAAACCTCAATAAGTCCACTTCCAACGGCGTAAAGCACTACCGAAATCAGAATATCTGTAAATGGTACGGGAAGTAGTTCCGGCAAAATTATCATCAGTAAAAGTCCCGCAGCTGACAATATCTGCGAAGCAACAACGCAGGTACGGTATCCTATTTTATCCGCAAATCTGGTGGCTGCAAAATCGATAAGCAGCTGCGTTAAATAGAATACTAACGGTATCATCGCAATCTTTTCAAAC
>CAUWNO010000222.1:0-2709 GCA_963559965.1 uncultured Lachnospiraceae bacterium
TCCCATATATATACAATCTGCTGTGCTTTCAGAAATAGTCTGTGCATAATAAACTCGTCTTCATGAAGTCGGCCTTTATCAAAACGTTCCTTTTTAAACAGAGAACTCTTATATATTTTATTCCAGGCTACTGTCGCATTTCTGAAATCTTTTATATACCAGAACTTCATAGCTTCCAGAGAATTCAAAATTTCTGTTTTGAAGCCTGTATCTATATCTCTCAGAGTATCTCCCGGATGTTCCTCATCTACCTCTATTCCTTCGCAGACTGCAATATCTGCTCCTGTTCTTTTTACTGCTTTATATAAAAGTTCTACAAAGCGAAAATGAACATAATCATCTGAGTCCACAAAAATCAAATATTTTCCCTTTGCAATTTCTATCCCTGCATTTCTTGCATCAGGTAATCCCCCATTTAGCTTTCTGACAAAAATAAACCTGTCATCCTTCTTAAGATATTCTTCAATAATATTACTGCTTTGATCTGTCGAGCCGTCATCTACAAGAATCAATTCAAGATTTGTATAAGACTGAACTATTAAAGAATCCAGACAGCGCGCCAAATACCTTTCCACATTATAAATAGGTATAATGACACTGACTAACTCCTGTGAAATATCCATATCATACTTTCTCCATGCTTTTAGTTCTTTCTAATAAAACGAGCCTTTAATCTATTACCCACTATCGTTTTCCCAAGTTCAAGAAAATAAATAAAATCAGGACTTTTATGCATCAGTAGTATAAACATCCCATTAATTCCTACTCCGCATATCAAAAACCGAACTAACAGGAAAAATAAATTCAACGGTATTTTCTGAAAAACTGTATCTAATATAAGTGTAGTTGTAACTAACAACCCAGTCCAAAGCAAATAGTCCAAAAAATATTCTCTAATTTGTTTTGAAAAAACTTTCTTATATAAAAGATATGGTTCTCTCCACCACACAGTAATTGCCGAACTCACAATAGTTCCAAGAAACACACCTGTTACACCTATTTTTTTCGCCAAAACAACAGATATAACTAAATTCAAAAATGCTTCTATCAATGGACGGATTCTGTCATACCGAAACATTCCAGCTGCATTACTGAACGCTCCGTTTACTGCTCTGCTTGCCATAAGAAAAAAATTAACACATAATACAAAAACAATTTCTTTAGAAAAAAGCAGATTCTTTCCCCACACCACTTCAATAAATGGATTCAGAAGTAAATACAAGGAGCTTGTACAAAACACTGCTATCCACATATTCGCAAATTTCAGTCTTTTATATAAAGAGTATTTTTCTTCTCCTTCCACTGATAAAATATGATTTCCTATAGACGCTGTGAAGCTTCCCAATAGATTATTAATTACATTCTGCACTATTTGAATAATCATTAAATAATTGGAATAAATTCCAACTGCCACAGTCCCTACATACATTGACATTACAATATTATCCGTACTGGTAACTACTGTACTTCCTACACGATGACAAAGCATGGAGCCTGTGTCTTTATATATCTGTATTACCTCTTTCTTATCAAGTCTGCTCCTGTTCTTAAATACCTCAGAATATTTGCGACTTGCATAGAAATAAATCCATAGATTCCCAACCATCCCGACCAAGAGATTCATAACTAAAACAAGCATATAATTTCTTGTAAAATATACTACAGCAATTGCAAGTGTATATCTCGCCGTAGTAACAATCATCTGAACAGCCGTACTGATATAGCCCTTCTGATCTGCATCTAAGAGAGCCTGCCTGTATACAAACATATAGCTGGCTGCGCTCTGAAGTATATATAAGAAATATACTGCATAAATATTGATATCGTCAGGAATCTCATTCACATCATGTATAATGTACGGTATAAATGGACACAAAATTATTCCTGCTACCATAATCAAAACAGCAATCAGCTGATAAAATCGTTTATAAAAATGCATTAATGCCGCTGTTCTGTCTATATCTTCTTCTTAAATCGGCTTATACAGGCGGAAAATAATTACGCTTCCGATCCCAAGCTCCGCAAGCGAAAAAATCTGAATCACATTTGTGAACAGACCATTAATTCCCAAATACTCCACTGAAAGAAAATAGATAAATACCGTTCTATACACAAATGCCGCAAGATTCGAAATCAACTGATTAAGCAATCCCATACTCGACATTCGTATCGCATTTTTCTTTCTGGATTCTTTATTGAAGCCTGTTCCATTTTTTTCACTCATGCTTTTGCTATCCTTCCCTGAAAAGCATTCTTTTTACATGCTTTTTTATGTTTCGTATTATATAGCCGCCTCGCGCTCCAAATCTGACATATTCGCGGTATTGACAGTTTTTACATTTTCCCCACAGGCTCCTCTCTTTTTTTGCCCGGCAATACACATGTCTTCTCTCGTCGCTCGTTCCATACTCCATACACATATTTAATGTATTGCAGTATTCCGACAAAAACTGCTGTACCAATTTTTCTCTTGACTGTTCTGAATAGTTTTTTCTTGCTTCTTCATTGTTCATAAAAAACTCAGACCATTTAATATATACATCCATTCTTCCGTCAGCTCTCTCGAGGCTGAATTTTTGGGAGACAGATAAAGGATTTCCTACATAGTAATAATAACCACAAAAACTACAGCACTTTACCACAGATGCACTGGTAAACGCCCTGTATGAAAAATCACTATCTTCACTCCACGCCAACTGCGTGTTAAAC
>CAUWNO010000223.1:0-2682 GCA_963559965.1 uncultured Lachnospiraceae bacterium
AAACAGAAAACAGCATAAAGATTTTTTTACGGGTAATACAGGATATGATTGTATTACCCGTTTTTTGCATGCTATGATACTATAGCTGGTGGTTTGAATGTAAATATTGTTCCGGTGTTCTGTAAAAAAGGTCGTGCAAAAGAAAAATGTATGTCGTAAATTGCACGAAGTATAGTGAAAAATTAGGTATTTTGTTAAAAGTAACAAAAAGATAAAATGAAGACAACAAGAAATGAACAAATTAACGAAAAGAAAAGGGGGAAAGAAGATGGAAAATGTTAAATTGTTCCGAATTGACTATCGTTTACTGCATTGGCAAACGGGAGTTTTATGGCAGCAGGCGATAAATGCAACAATGATTCTGGTTGTGGGAGATGCGGTTGCGGGGAATAAGGTGCAGGTTGGTGCAATTAAAATGGCAGCTCCGAAAACAGTCAGGACAGAAATTGTATCCGTAGATAAAGCGGTAGCATTTTTGAATGGACCCAAAGCATCAAGATTCGTAATTGAGCTGATTGTGGAAAATACACAAGACGCCTTAGAGCTTGTAAAACGAGTTCCGGGTCTTCGTAATGTAAACGCAGCTTTAATGAAAACGCTGCCGGGAAAGCGGCTGTTGACGAAATATCTGGCTGTGGATGAAAAAGATATTGAGAATTTCAAAGAAATGATAGAACTGGGTGCGACAGTGGAATGTTACACAGTTCCAGGGGAAAAGGCAGTAAATATTACAAAGTATATTAACTAGGGGAGAAAAATTATGATAGCAGAAGCTTTGATGTTGAGCTTGGTAGCGTATTTTGGGTATTGCAGTAATAAGTTTTTTGGAGATTCCATGGTGAACCGTCCGTTGGTTACAGCGACGTTAACAGGTCTTGTACTTGGGGATTTGCAAATGGGTCTGATCATGGCAGGAACATTGGAACTGACATGGATGGGAGTTATGTATCTGGGACTGTCTATGCCGTCGGATGTTACAGCGGGTGCGATTATCGGAACGGCGTTTGCAATTTTAACTGATTCTGATGCTTCCGTAGCATTGGCAATTTCAATTCCTGCCGGTATGCTTTGTGCATATCTTGCAACAGCAATAGAGGTTGCAATTAGTTTCCTGATGCACAAATGTGATGAATATGCGGCAAAGGGAGAGGTTGGAAAAATCAATGCGATTCATTTGGGAGCAGGTTTTGTAAAAGCGTTTATTACCAGCTCTGTTGTATTCATTACAGTTGCTGTTGGAACAGACGCGGTTTCCAGACTGGTAGACAGCTGTCCGGAAGGAATTATGAATGGATTGAATGTAGTGAGCGGACTGCTCCCGGCGCTGGGCTTTGCCATGCTGTTAAATATCATGTGGGATAAACGATTTATAGCGTTTATGTTCATAGGCTTTATTTTGGCGGTATATCTGGAAATGCCGGTGATGGCTATTACGGTAATTGCCGGAGCAGTTGCGGTCATATATTTTTTCCTGTCGGAGAAAAAAGAGACGGTACAGGTAGAGGACGATTTGTTTGGTGATGACGATAGTGAACTGACGGAAACAGAAGAACAACCGGTAACGGTTATGGAAGCAGATCCGGAAAAAAAGATTAATAAGAAAGACCTGATTTCTGTGTTCTGGAGATCATTTTGTCATGAGGCTTCCTATAATGCAGAGAGACAGCAGGCGCTTGGATTTGAGTTTTCTCTGACAAAAGCATTGAAAAAGCTTTACAAAGATGATAATGATGCGTATTGTGAAGCATGCAAAAGACATACGGAATTTTTTAACTGTACTTCTCAGGTATGCAGTTTTCCTGTAGGCGTAGTTCTTGCGATGGAAGAAAAAAACGCAAACAGTAAAGAAAAAAACTTAGGACCGGCAATCAGTGCGGTTAAATCAGCGTTGATGGGTCCGATGTCAGCAATCGGCGATACATTTTTCTGGGGATGCTTTCGTGTGATATCAGCATCTGTCGGAGCAACGCTCTGTATGGATGGAAATATTCTTGGTCCTATTGTATTTGTGATTCTTTTTAATATTCCTAATATTGCGGCGCACTGGTTCGGCGTGACGCTGGGATATAAGCTTGGCGATAATTTCATGAATATTCTCGGACAGGATGGACTGTTTCAGAGACTTACAGATGCAGCGTATATTTTGGGACTTACAGTAGTAGGTGCGATGACAGCAGGATATATCAATATGACATTTGGTCTGCAGGTAACAATCGGCGAATCTGTTGTGGGATTGCAGAGCGTATTTGACGATATTCTTTTGAAACTGCCGGCGTTAGCATTAACGCTTATTATTGCATGGCTTATGCGTAAGAAAAATGTAAAGGCACCGTTTATTATTATTTGTCTGGTTATCATAGGACTTTTATTCGGAGCTTTTGGAATTCTGGTGTAAAGGAAATGGAGAACAGGGAAAACCTGGAATAAGGGAAATGATTATGAAAAATGATATTATGATGGATTATATCAGAGAACAGGCGGAAATTATAGAGAGGCTTTTTAGAAACAGAAAGCAGATTGTGAAACCTGTTGTAGATCATCTGAAAAAATATCCGGTGAAAAGAATTTATTTTAGCGGACATGGTTCGCCGTATCATGTAAGCGTTATTTTGAAGCCTATGATAGAACAGTTGTTGCAGATAGAAGCATCGGCAGAAACGCCAACTCTCTTTAATAATCATG
>CAUWNO010000224.1:0-2658 GCA_963559965.1 uncultured Lachnospiraceae bacterium
CTCCTCCATTGGCATATACCTATATTCTTTTTATCAATCATATATTATTCTTATGCTCCCGGCATGATTCCCAGATAATGAAATACCATCTTCCGTAATGCCGGATTAATTAAAACTGTAACAGCCAGGGAGAGTAAGGCTAATACAGCAATCATAATAATGACTTTAACTGATATCCTTAAAATATCTACCGTCAGCTGTGCTATTTTAGCACCTGCAGATACCTTTTTTACCACAATTTTGTCTGTATTCAGCCGTTCTTTCAGCTCCTGCTTTTCCAATTCCTCTTTATGATTTTCTACATATTTCCTGTACAAAATATGAGGGCGTTCTTTTTTCTTTCTCATGTTCCTTTTTTCCTCCGGAAAAATGATTTCTTTTTCTTCGTTTCTTGTTGAGGAAGATAATCTTTTAAAATTTCCTGTATTTTCGGAAAATCTGAAGCTGTATATGGATATGGCAAATAATCAATAAATGTTACATCAAACGATAGCTCTTGATCTGCCATGCTGGATATAATGTCAGATTTGTGTTCTTCATAAACGAGTGGAAATACATAGTGAATCTCCTGCAGCATAGATACCGGACAATTTTCAAATATACGCTGCATCCGTTCCAATTCCCATGCTCGAGAACCACAAACCATAAGACGAACATTTGCTTTATTGTATGTTACCTGATCTGCTTTTAAGTACGCTCCAAAATCTACAATAATGAAATTGTAACTTTTCCCCAATACATTCGCCAGCGCTTTCTCATCAATACCGGGATAATAATCTATACCCGACATGGTATAGTAAGTATTTTCTATGATTTCTTCACCAAAGCTTTCCCGTATTCGCTCATAATCTCCGGACAAATTATATTCTGCCAGGGCAACCATATATCCCTTACTGCGCAGCGCAGCTGCCAATGCAATACAGGTGTGTGTTGTTCCTATCCGTTCCTGGCTTCCGGCAACTGCAATCATCACTTTATTAATGACTTGTTTTACTTCTTGTATGACGATCTTTTGCTCGTTTTCCGGTTCCATTTCTTTAAATCCTACTGCATCACGAAAGCTTTTTCCTGATGTAATGCAATAAGATAATTCATCTCGCAGCTTTACATAATCATCTGTCAGTACAAGATTATAAAGACCTAATCCAAAAAGATTAGACAGCAGCTCATCCCCTGCACGTCTGTTTGTTGCCAATATGATAATTTTCGTAGCATCATACATCATACGAAAATTTTCGATTGCCTGCAGAATATCTTCATCTGTATCTCTCAGAGCTGAAAGATCAATAACCAGCTGTTCTACATCGGTCAAATATGGCAGTTTGAGCTTAATAAATTTCAGCAGATAAAACTCATTACTCACTTCTTGTCCCAGAATCAGATGTCCGCTTTCTGTTATTGTCGTACGGATTACTTCATTGTATGGTTCGGATGCAATATAATATATCATAACAGGCTCACCTCCAATGATGTTTTCTTTTTCTCGATAATTTGTTGAAATATCGGCATAATCAAATAAACGAGAAATTTCTGTTGTACAAAGGGCTGCGGCTTTATATATCGTCTGTAAATGTCATAAACAGGCTCTGATACTGGTATGGACATTTTCCGGATAAAATTGTTTTCTTCCCAATCTAAATCTACCGGGAATTCAAACACAAGCTTGCCTTCTTTTTCAGCCTCTTCCTGTATTCTTAAAAATTGTTCATTCAGCGCCATCCGGATCAGCACCATCATAGGACGTTTTGTGATTTTAGCAGCATCCTCTAATATTCTGTTGTCTTCTTCGCTGAATGCTACCACTAACTTCTTTTCCATTCTATATTCCATTCTCCTTTTTTTGTCCAATGTATATCCGTGTATTTCATAGCATTATCATCATACACATATTCTATTTCTTGCTCCGTAACACTGTCATCTGCAAAATAACAATGAAAGCTGATAAGATTACCCCGTTTGTAACACATTTCCGAATTCAGACGCAGTTCATAGTCTTCGCCGCTCACAAGTTCTATATTATCCTCCTCCAGAAATCGTTCTGTAGCCCCTACAAGGTCTGCAAATGCCTGATATGGCATAAATGTATCATCTTCTGTAATCGCCTCCATATGGGTGAAATACACGCTCCATTCGTGCTTCTGTCCGTACCGTTCATACTCTATGTTTTCTTGAGGTTCTTCCTGAATTTCACTTTCTTTCTGCAATATGACAGTTCCTTCTTTCTCTTCTTTTGTAAACCATCTGCTCAACTGAGCAATTAATCCAAAAACGCTTATAACAAGACACGCTGCGATTATTATTATCTTCTTCATACTTCTCATTTTTTCACCGCCTCAATAAAAACTCCAAAAATTCTTTCCCTCCGCCAGAATAAGATTCATGCTGAATTCCCTGTTATTATGATTTTTCCTGTTTGAATCATTAGGATCGTTTACCAGTATTCGACCATCTTCTGTAATTCCCTTTAAAACTATAAAATGACCTCCCTTGGTAAATGTTCCGGGTCCCATCGATGCAATAACCGGATGTCCCGATTCCAGCGCATTAATAATAGCGTTTGATCCCTTCCCTAAATTAGTACAATTAAATCCGTAATGTGATGCTACGGCAGGGAAAATGCTCCACGTACTTCCGGCGCCAGATTGATAATATTTATTT
>CAUWNO010000225.1:0-2638 GCA_963559965.1 uncultured Lachnospiraceae bacterium
ATCTGCATGGTATCGCGCCAGACTCCGGATTTTTTCTCCTCTGCTTTTTCTTCCTGGCTTTCCGGCTGAACGGGAATGTCTGCCGTCTCCGGACTTAACTCCCCGGCGCTCTCTTCCTTCATAAAATCCTGAAGGCTTTCTGCCAGCGCAGCCTGCAGATTCGTAGTGCTGAAGCGATCTACATTGACCGGTTTCACCTCTATCTCCTGTGCCTTCGTATCCGCGGCAATCTGGCGATACTTTTCTTCCTGCGAAGCCGTCAGCGGCTGAATCCGCATCTTAAGCTCCATCGCCTTCGTCACATACTCGCCTTCGCTGAACCAGAGAATTAAATCGTCGCACTCTTCCACACACTTGGAGAGCATTCCTTCTTTATAATACAGCTCTGCCAGCTCATAAGCCCATTGTTCCTGATACTCGCGGCTCTTATATTCCTCAAGGATTGCAATCTGATCTTCTATGGAAGACCCACGTCCCTTGTATATCTCATATTTCAAAACGTACCGTCCCAGATCGTGAGGCGCAATCTTGATAAATTCTTTATACAGGTCGATAGCCTCGTCAAAGTCCTGAAGCTTGACTGCGACTTCTACCATTTTATATACAATCATTCTGCCGATCGGCGCGCAGTCGTATGCGATATTCAATATCTCATAGCTGTCCTCATAACGCTCTGCCTTCTCATAGATCTTTCCGACCTCCGTCAGAAGACCAACGTTGCGCACCTTTCTCCAGTCTACCGAGTCTGCTATCTTTGCCGCAGTCTCATAATCTCCTTTTCGGAGCAGCTTCTCCATCTGCTCCGTCTTTATCTGAAATTCATACTTGTCCAACGATTTCACCTCAATTATCCTGTCCAGCTGCAAGGTTTTACAGTCTGAATTAGTGTATCACAGGGTACTTTCCTTGTCAAAATCTTTCTTTTTCCCTGCCGTCAAAAAGACGGACAAAAAGCGATTCCTTTCCGTCCGTCTTTCCTGCTGCAAAGCAGCGTTTCTTTTTCTGTTTTTCTGTTTTGTATCTTTCTATTTTATCTCTGTATCATCCAGCTTCCGCGTAGCCGCCAGCGCAAGCGCTCCGTCTCCGATATGACAGGATACGCTCAGGGATAACGGCGCTACAATTCCGACTTTATATCCCGGGAAAGCAGCTTCTACCTCGTCCCGGAATTTCATAGCCTCTTCCTCGTTGTTGGTATGCGCAATATCAAGATAAACCTGATGGCTTTCCACTCCTCCGAAACGTGTCTCGATATCTTTTCGTATCGCCTCTATCATCGTCTTCTTTGCCTGATTCATCGTTCTTGCCTTGGAATAAGAATCAAGCTTGTCTCCCTGAATCGTCAAAACAGGCTTCAGACGGAGCATCGTTCCGATGGCTGCCACCGCAGGCGTCAGACGCCCTCCCTTTTTCAAATATTTCAGTGTGGCTACCGTAATATAAATACTGGATTCCAGACGCGTCTCCTCAAGAACTTCCCGGATCTCTGAGGCGCTCTTTCCCTCACGCGCCATCCGAAGCGCTTCCTCTACAGAGCGGCGCTGCGTCACGGAAATCCTCTGATTATTTACTACCTGCACTCTGCCGTCCATCTCAGAAGCCAGCATCACCGCCGTCTGACAGGAACCTGACAGACCGCTGGACATCGGAATATGCACAACCTCGTCATATTCCTCTAAAGCTTTCTTCCAGAGCTTTAACACCGCATCCGGAGAAGGCTGTGAAGTAGCTATATCAGCATCCTGCCCAAGCTTCTCGTAAAATTCCTCCTGAGTCAGGCTGACGCCTTCAAAATATTCATCTCCGTCAATCGTAAAAGGCATCGGCAGAACAAAAACTCCCATCTCTTCTGCAAGTTCCTGCGTGATTCCGCTGTTACTGTCTGTTACAATCGCTACCTTGCTCACAAATCCTTCCTCCCTTTCTGCAAATAAGTTCAGTATAGCAGTTTAAGGGAAAAAAGGCAACTTTTCTTTTATTTTTTCATCTTCGGCTAAAAATTTCAACCTTTTTTTGAACATTTTTTTGATTTCAGCAATATCACTAATTTTGTGTGGGTGTAATTGTAGAATTTAACTATACAGGCTTGCCCTGCATCATAAATGCTGCTTTCGCTCTATCAAAGTGCGCCCAG
This sequence comes from uncultured Lachnospiraceae bacterium, assembly GCA_963559965.1. Classification (GTDB taxonomy): domain Bacteria; phylum Bacillota; class Clostridia; order Lachnospirales; family Lachnospiraceae; genus Laedolimicola. Next base: position 2,135 of record CAUWNO010000225.1, read on the forward strand.
TTTGTAAATCTCCGTTTCCCGGCTGACATGGTTTTAAGGCTGCCGCTCCCGCCAGCCAGTAAGCCCGTGATAAATAATTACGCCTGCTGCATCATGCCAGCTTTGCTATTTCCTCGTCAAAGCATTCTGCTGCCGTATGGTAGCCATGTATGCGGCGTGGGTAGTTGTTTATCCAGCCCTCTATTTTTTCTATTTCCTCGTCGGTCTTATCGTCAAAGTTTGTACCTTTGGGAACTTTCCGGCGCACCATTTTATTTGTTACCTCATTCGTCCCCCTCTCCCAGCTGCTATATGGGTGACAGTAATATAAATGTGTCCGCTTTTCTCCCTCTACCAATATAGAACGTTCTAAGCCCTCTACGTCCGCAAACTCGCTGCCATTGTCTACGGTTATGGTCTTAAATACTTGTCTAAACATATCGCCCCATTTTCTTTCTAAGCGGTCTAAGGCAGCTACTACCGCCTCGTCTGTATGGTCTGGCAGCTTAAATATGATTTCGTCCC
>CAUWNO010000226.1:0-2530 GCA_963559965.1 uncultured Lachnospiraceae bacterium
GTACGGAGGAGAGAAGGCGGTAGCCTGCTACGCCTGCATTTCTTACGCGCTTACGATAGTATATCTTCTGATGCAGGGAGTCGGGGACGGAAGCCAGCCTTTATTCAGTCGCTACTATGGGGAAGGGAGAAAAAAAGAGCTTGCAGAAACGGGACGCAGGGCATATTTGTTTGCATGGTTTCTGGCAGGAATCTGTATTCTGTTTCTGTGGGGATTTCGGGATCTGGTGGGACCGGCATTCGGTTCTTCTCCTCTGGTAAGTCAGGATGTGGCGGAGGTTCTTCCGATATTTCTTGCCGGGCTGATATTTTATGCTTTTTCCCGTATTGCAACTTCTTATTTCTATGCGACGGAACAGAGTCTCTTTTCTTATATATGCGTATATGCAGAGCCTGTATTCCTGTTTTTGCTCCTCCTTTTTGTTCCGCATTTCGGGGGACAGACAGGCGTCTGGTTCAGCATGGTATTGTCACAGGTATTTACAAGTGCAGCAGCTTTAGGGCTGCAAGTTTACAACAGAAGGAAGAGAATGAGTGATGAATGAAACGAAAACGGCAACATTAATGACAGAAGGCGGAATTGCGAAAAAAATCTTTCTATTTTCCATTCCCCTGATTCTGGGAAATCTTTTGCAGCAGACCTACAATACGGCGGACGCCATGATTGTGGGAAATTATATCGGAAGAAACGCTCTCGCGGCAGTCGGATCCAGCAATTCACTTGTCGGTCTTTTGATTGCTTTCAGTATGGGCGCTTCTACAGGCGCAGGCGTTCTGATCGCGCAGTTCCTCGGATCAAGAGATAAAAAAAGGCTGGAAAGCTCCGTACATACGGCTCTTGCCTTGGCGATGATTCTTGGTCTTGTACTGACGGTGGCAGGCGTTTTGTTTACTCCGCAGATTCTCGGCTGGATGGGAACGCCGGACGAGGTAATGGTTCAGTCTGTCAGTTATCTGCGGATTTTTTCTTATGGTCTTTTCTTTAACGTCGTTTACAATATGGCGGCAGGTATTCTGAATGCGGCAGGAAACTCCAAACGTTCTCTTTTATATCTGTCTGTGGCGGCAATTACTAATATCATTCTTGATCTGCTGTTTATCCGTGTCTTTCATATGGGAATTGAAGGGGCGGCGATTGCTACGGATATCAGCCAGATGCTGGCATGTGTGCTTTCTGTAGCTTATCTTCTCCGGACGAAAGAAGAGTATCGGGTCAGCTTCAGAAAGCTGCGTCTTGATAAAAGGATGTCTTTCCGTATTATGCAGGTAGGACTTCCCACAGGAATTCAGAATATGGTGATTTCTTTTTCCAATGTTCTTGTGCAGTCCAGCGTAAATAAATTCGGTGCCAGCGCCATGGCAGGCTTCGGCGCTTATATTAAGGTGGATGGCTTCAACATCCTTCCTGTAATGAGTTTCAGCATGGCTGCCACAACCTTTACCGGACAGAATTACGGCGCCGGAAAGATGGATCGCGTGCGCAGGGGAATGTGGGTGACGATTGGTATGGGTCTTATTTACACGGTAATAACAGGAATTATGCTTCTGATGTTTTCACACCAGGTTATCGGCTTTTTCTCCGACGATCCGGAAGTAATTGCAAACGGCGTTCTTGCGATGAAATACTTCTGTCCCTTCTATTTCCTCCTGAGTATTATGCATTCTCTGGCAGGCACTATCCGCGGAACGGGAAAGACGGTACCTCCGATGGTAATTCTTCTTGTTTCCCTCTGTCTTTTCCGAATTTTCTGGATTCAGGCGATTCTTCCGGCATTCGATACGCTGGATGGAGTCTATATGCTTTATCCGGTATCCTGGACAGTCGGCGCGGTTCTGATGTCTCTCTATGCCTGGAAAGGAAAATGGGGACTGGAAAAGAAGTAAACAGATAAGGCAATCCATGTAAAATAATTGAGCAAAAATGACAGAAAGGAAAAGAATTATGAGCGAGACATTGAAAACAATCAAAGAAAGAAGAAGTATCCGTAAGTTCAGACCAGACCCTGTTCCCGAAGAAGTACTGGAAAAGATTATCGAAGCGGGAACCTGGGCAGCTACCGGAAGGAACAGGCAGTCTCCGATCATCCTTGCCGTGACAAACAGGGAGCTTCGGGACAGACTTTCGCGTATGAATGCGAAAATATTTGGAAGAGGAGAGGATTTCGATCCTTTTTACGGCGCTCCCACTGTACTTGTCGTTCTGGCAGATAAGGACGTTCCTACTTATGTCTATGACGGAAGCCTTGTAATGGGAAATCTGATGCTGGCAGCTCATGATCTGGGAATCGGAAGCTGCTGGATTCACAGAGCGAAGGAAGAGTTTGAGAGCGAGGAAGGAAAAGAGATTTTAAAAAATCTTGGCATAGAAGGCAATTATGAGGGTATCGGACACTGTGTGCTGGGCTATGCAGCGGAAGAGCCTGAGAAGCTTCCGGCAAGGAAAGAATCTTATGTCTGGTATGCCAGATAAATAATAGTAATTATTCAGCCATGCATCTCGGATTTGCGCAGCTAACGCTGCTCACCGCCGC
>CAUWNO010000227.1:0-2528 GCA_963559965.1 uncultured Lachnospiraceae bacterium
GGAGAGTCTTGAGAATCTCCCGGAGCTTTAAAATATTATTTCTGTCGTTCTGTTCCTGATAGCTTCTGTATTCCATCTGGATATTACCTCTTTTCATACTATCATTTATACCTCAAACCATTTGACGTACTTTCTTCATAGTGTTATAATAGCAAATGTACAATTCCATAGAAAGGTGTTAAGTGCCTGTCTGAACAAAAGTCAGACGGGAAAAGGGAATCAGGTGTAAGTCCTGAGCGATCCGGTCACTGTAAACAGGGAGCAGCCCTTGTTATCCATTGTACATCATATTGTATGAGAAGGAAAGGGAAATGTGATGATCTGTAAGCCAGGAAACCTGCTTAGCGCTTGAGGAGAGACTTCCGAAGAAAGTTCAGTTCCTGTTATAAGAAATTTATGGAATGCTCGATGTGGAACCGTACAGGCAGCCGGAGCTTATAAAAATCTTGAACAGCAGAGCCTGATGCGCCGTGACGGCATTCGGTGCATTACGTTCTGTAACATCCCTCAAAACCTCATTTTTAAGATACGACGTATGTTATTTTTTCGCCGTACCTTGTGTACACTCAACCAACCCTTATGAGGTTCCGGTCTGCATTTTTATCTGCCCTGGCAGAATTCTGTTTTTTCAATTTCTGATAATTCCTGCGGACAAAACCTGCAGCTTCCGCAGAATACAGAATGAGAGAAAACCGGATTCTGTCGGGGCAGATATTTTATTTTCAAAAACATGCTTTTTAAGAAACCTTTTAAGAAACGGCTCAGATTAGAGATGTTGGAATCCAGAAAGACTTTTCTGAGCTTTAGAGAAAGAGCTATATAGATCTATGTGAAAAACATGTGTTTGTCGCATAGATTGCCTTCTGTCCCACAAGACTTCTTTTTCCCGAAAAACCTTAACTTCTGTAAAACAGCTTTTACCGATAACTATAATACATAGAACTATATATCTATATATCTATATATCTATATATAATAAAAAGCCCCCTTCATTGGATGTCCAATAAAGGGGGAATCTCTTATTATGAATGGTTAAAGAAAACCGGCTGCCAGACACAGTACACAGTAATCTGTACAGCAGTAATCTAAATGGTTCATTGTTTGTATTCTGTTGAATAATATGGAAGTATCAAATACTGTCCAGACACAATCTCGTCTGTATCTGTCAGAGAATTCAGTTCTTTTACTTCTCTGATATAATCCTCACGCGACGCATAATTCTCGTCCATATATTCTGATGCAAGATCCCAGATGGTATCTCCCTGCTGAATCTCCACATTGGCATAATATTTATAATATGTGGTTTCCGATTCCTTTGCCTCGGCTTTTGACAAAAAGCTGCCGAAAAGAACTGCCAGAGCCAAAGCCAGGCAAAGGCCGGAAAACAGAATCATACAGTTCCTTCTTCTTTCGTAAACTCTTTTTCTTGCATATGAGCTTTTTCTTTCGTACATAAGATGTGCCTCCCCCCTGCAGCATATTCTCCAGGCTATACTGCGCGAACATATATTCCGAACATTCGTTCCCTATACTTGTATTATAAAACACGAACATTTGTTTGTCAATACATTTGTTCGGAATATATGTTCGTTTTTTTGAGGGAGGCTCTATAATCTACTCTATAAAATTACTCTACAAAAAGCGGTGTAGAATAATAACGGTCGCCTGAATCAGGAAGAAGAACTACGATCGTCTTATCCTTGTTTTCCGGTCTCCGTGCCAGCTCTTCGGCAGCCCAGAGCGCTGCTCCGGAGGAAATGCCGACCAGAACGCCCTCTTTTTTTGCAAGGAATTTAGCTGCCACAAACGCATCCTCGTTCTGAACCGGGATAATTTCATCGTAAATCTCTGTATTCAGAACTTCCGGCACAAAGCCCGCTCCAATTCCCTGAATTTTATGCGCGCCGCTCTTTCCTTCAGAGAGCACGGGAGAAGAAGCCGGTTCTACTGCTACTATTTTTATCTTTTCATTTTTTTCTTTCAAATACTCTCCTACGCCTGTCAGAGTTCCGCCTGTGCCGACTCCTGCCACGAAAATATCGATCTTTCCCTCTGTATCGTTCCAGATCTCCGGACCTGTTGAAGCTCTGTGGGCTGCCGGGTTGGCGGGATTTACAAACTGTCCGGGAATAAAACTTCCGGGAATCTCTTTTGCCAGTTCTTCTGCCTTCTCAATAGCTCCTGTCATCCCCTTTGCGCCCTCTGTCAGAACAATCTCTGCTCCGTACGCCTTCAAAATGTTTCTTCTCTCCACACTCATGGTTTCCGGCATTGTAAGAATCAGCCGGTAGCCTTTTACGGAAGCAATCGATGCAAGACCGATTCCTGTATTTCCGGATGTCGGCTCAATGATAACAGATCCTTCTCTGAGAAGTCCTTTTTCCTCCGCGTCTTCGATCATCGCTTTTGCAACACGGTCCTTAACGCTTCCTGCCGGATTGAAATATTCCATCTTAAGAAGAAGCTTTGCAGAAAGTCCAAGCTCTCTCTCAAGATTGACAGCCTCCACAAGCGGCGTATTTCCTACA
>CAUWNO010000228.1:0-2494 GCA_963559965.1 uncultured Lachnospiraceae bacterium
GGCAGAGATCCGCCCAGATTATAATAAACCTCTTTGCCTGATTTATCATAGCCATAATAGGCAACCGGCAGAATCAGAAGAAAGACTGCCAGGAAAATCGGGAATTTCTTTACCACAAACCGAACCATCTTATCAAAATTCGGCATCAGCGGACGGTGCTTTGTCTTCTCAATCAGCTTATCGAGAATCAGTATCATGGACGGAAGCGTTGTAACGCAGGCAAGCACACCGAAAATAACACCCTTCGCCATAACGAGTCCCAGGTCAAGCCCCAGCTTGTAGCTCATAAAGCACAGAGCAATAAAGCCTGCCACCGTTGTAATGGAGCTTCCTACTACAGAAGTAATTGTCGCCTTAATCGCATGCGCCATCGCACGCTTCTTATCGCCTTCAAACCGTTCCTGCTGCTCCACGTAGCTGTGCCACAGGAAGATGGAATAGTCCATGGTAACGGCGAGCTGTAGAACGGCTGCCAGTGCCTGCGTCAGGAAGGATATTTCTCCGAATATCTTATTTGTTCCCATATTCAGAAGAATTGCCATTCCTATGCTCAAAAGAAAAATAAACGGCAGCGCCCAGCTGTCCAGAAACAGCATCATGACCACGCAGGAAAGCACAACGGCAAGGAGAACATAAATCGGTTCCTCCCTTTCACACAGCTCCTTCAAATCGGCAACCATTGCCGTCATGCCTGACACAAAGCACTGCTCTCCTGCAATACTCTTAATCTCTGCCGCCGCCGCCAGTGTTTCGTCGTCTGACGTCGACGTATCAAAAAAGACAGCCATAATCGTAGAATGATCCGAATTGAAAATATCATAGTATTCATCCGGAAGAATCTCCATGGGAACTGACAGATCCATAAAGCTGTCGTACCAGAGAACGGTATCCACATGATCTACCTTTTCTATCTTCTCCCTGAGAGCAGAGACATCCTTTTCCTCCATGTCTTCCAGAATGACAAAAGAAAAGGCTCCTTTTCCAAACTCATCCATCAGAATATCCTGACCAACCATTGTTTCAATGTCGTCAGGAAGGTAAGTAAGCATATCATAGTTGATACGGGTTGTTGCCATTCCCCACACCGATGGAAACATCAATGCCAGAGACAGCACTAAAATCGGAATCCGGTATTTCACAACCCATTTTCCAAATTTAATCATAATCTTCTCCTCCTGGTCTTCCTTTCTGAAATCAATCCTGTATTCCTCTCTGCTCCGCAATCTTAACTGTCCAGACCGCTACGCACAGATTTAAAACGCCTTCCATTATCAGTGCAATTCCCAAAAGAACCGCAATGCTGATTACGCCTGTATTTCGGATAGGGTCAAGCACAATCAGAAGTCCGAAAACACTTGTCAATACGGCTGCGACTGCAATGACCCACCATTGATGCAGTCCAAATCTTCTTGCATCCACAGACATCTGTATCTTAAACAGCCCATCTGTAAGAACAACGATTCCCAAGGCAAAATTTGCAAACCGTATCACAATGCTGCTCTTCAATAACATAATCAATCCAATTACCAGCATAAAAATGCCGAACGCCAGATCAAACTGAAAAGCCAGACGATACAGATCCCGCGCCAGATAACCGATCATCTTGAAGGCTCCGCAGATGACAAGCAGAATCCCAAGCCCTCTGCAAAAGACGAGCACCGATACATCCGGATGTACCAGCAAAAAAATTCCTGCAAGGCAAAGCGCTGCCGACGATGCGATATATCCTCCCTTTGCAATCCGAATCGCTCTCATTTTTCTCACCCCTTCCTCTCTCTACGCCCCTATTCTATGAAAAAGTGCCGGAAAACGGAATGGACAAAAAAAGAGCAGCGTACAAAATATGTACACTGCTCCTGAAAAGACCAAAATTCAGACATTTCGCACCGTCTGCCCAGTTTTGTTTCTCTCCCGGCTTCTATTCAGGGTGGCTGCCACCGTTCCGTCCAGCAGATCTCCCATGCTCCGGATAAGCTGCTCCGGGTCCGCCTTCATTCCCTCGCTCACCCACGCTTTCATCATACCGACCATTCCATACTTATAAAAATGAATAATCAGCTCCTTATCCGTATTTGATACAGATTTATCAATATCCATCTTATCGACCAGACGCCGCATGACTTCTTCCGCCATGCCATTCAGATAACGGTCCAGCTCGTCGCTGTTCACTGAATTATAAATATGATATACAGCGCGCTTGTTCGTCAGAGCAAATTTTGCGCCTTCTATAAATCCTTCTTCCAGAGATTCCACATCTGTGTTGTCTGTAATCACGCGCTCCACCTCTGCATCTACAACGAAAGCCAGCAACGCCCGAATATCTTCAAAATGATAGTAAAAGGTATTGCGATTAATTCCACAGTCATCCACAATCTCTTTTACTGTAATCTTATCAAGGGGCTTCTGATTCAGAAGCTTCAGAAATGACTCTACGATTGCCCTCTTTGTAAACTGTGCCATGCGATGCCTCCTCTTTGGATGATATGCTGATTAT
>CAUWNO010000229.1:0-2486 GCA_963559965.1 uncultured Lachnospiraceae bacterium
TATCTGTTTTTATTTTATTACTCTTTTAATATCTTGTTTATTGTGTATATTTTATATAATAATCAGATATTTTAATCAAGAGCTATTTCTATATAATCTCCGAGCGCATGAGGAACCGCCATAGAAATCCATGTCTTTCCCTCCTCGTACCAGGAATAACCAGCGGGATGTTCCTGTCCATCTCCAAAATCAAAGCCTCTGAGCACATCAGACAGCTGCTCTGCATCTCCGTACAGAATTTCTAGGCGTTCCTGAAACTCCCCGGCAAGCCTTCCGTCTGCCGTATTGTACTTTCCCTCCATCATATCAGCCGCTATTTTTTTCACATCCCTATAATGCGCCAGCCGAATACCGTCTCCCGTTTTCATATCTATATTAAAAGTATACTGAAACCGAAAGGGTTCTGTCTGCCTAGGCGCCGTCAGACTTCCCGATACAAGAATAGAAAGAAGCTCGTCATTCATGGTTTTCACCTGAAAACCGCCCTGAAGCTGATCTCCTTCTTCCATCCGGCTGACAATCTCTTCCGCCTTTCCCTTCATTCTTCTGTTCCATTCCTCTTCTGTCTCCTTATCTGCAAAATCCTGAATCTGCGGATAGAAAAACTCCGCCCCCTTTTCAGACAGCAGTTCCTCCTCTACAGAATAGGATGCTTCTATATACGGATACATCTGCATCGGAAAATCGTATACTGCATGACCCGTTTCCACTGTTTTTCCGGCTGCTGTAACGACCATAGCGTCTGCCCCGTAAGCGTCCAGAAATGTATTGACAAGGCTTCCCATTACTATCGTCTCTCCTGCCGTTCCCATGGAAGAGAGAAATTCTGAAAAATCTTCCGAAAGATCAAGGTGCAGAATCAGCTCCTCCTCATTATTCTCCTCCCGAAAGCTTTCTGCTTTCACGGAAGACGGCAGCGCCTGATATGCCGAAAGATTCCACAAAAGAATCTCCGGCGTAACCTCTTCTGTCAGCTCTGTGCTTACGAAAAGATTTTCCGCACTGCTGTCCCCGTGATAAATGCGGATAGGTATTCCTCTTTCCTTTGCTTCTCCGTACTCTTTTGTTTCCTCGTATTCTTTTATATCTCCACACTCTTTCTTCACTTCGCCGCCAGATGTTCCCGTTTCTCTTTTTGGCGCCGCGCAGCCTGCCAAAAGACAGACTGCCAGAGACAGAATCCATACCCTTTTCTTCATAAACTACCGTTTTCCTTTCCTGAGATCAAAAAAATGGCTCTCTGCTTAGGTTCAGCATAACAGCCATTCTTTAATATATTATGAAGAAAACAAGGATATTTTTCTAATTTTCTTCGGACCTGACGCCTGTGATGGAATACTCCACCCACTCGGCGATGTTTGTCGCATGGTCTCCGATGCGCTCATAATATTTAATAATCATAAACAGATCGAGAATTTCCTCGCCTCTGCTCTTATCCTCGCGTATCGCATCGAGAATCTCTCCTCTCACTTTCAGAAAGAGTTCGTCTACCTTATCGTCGTTTTGAATGACCCTGCGCGCCAGCTCCAGATCCCGATCCACATAGGCATTGACACTGTCCGTTACCATTTTCATGGCTGCAGCTGCCATCTTACAGATATGCAGGAATTTTTCCGGCAGCTTTTCGTTCATCTGCAGAACATTCTCCGCTATATCGGCAGCCTGATCGCCGATGCGTTCCATATCTGTCACCATCTTAAGAGCCGCAGAAACCCGGCGCAGATCTCCGGCTACCGGCTGCTGGTGAAGCAGAAGCTTCATGCACATGCTTTCAATCTCCCGCTCCTGCTGATTGATTCTGGTATCTCCCTCCATAACCTCCCGCGCCAGCTCCGTATTGCCTTCCGTCAGCGCCTGTGTTGCTTCGGAAATCGCCTTCTCGCACATTCCGCCCATAGCCATCATCTGCATATGCAGCTTTGTAAGCTGCTCGTCATAATAATCTCTCATCTTATCAACCAAACCTTCCTGAGATATAGTTTTCTGTACGCTCATCCTTCGGCATCGAAAAGAGCTGATGGGTTTCGCCGTATTCAATCACTTCCCCCAAAAGGAAGAACGCCGTTTTATCCGAGATGCGCGCAGCCTGCTGCATATTATGCGTCACAATGATAATCGTGTAATTCTTTTTCAGCTCCATGCAGAGATCTTCGATCTTGGATGTGGAAATCGGATCGAGCGCAGAGGTCGGCTCGTCCATCAAAAGGATCTCCGGCTGCACCGCAAGCGCCCGCGCGATACAGAGTCTCTGCTGCTGTCCTCCGGACATGCCGAGCGCGCTCTTTTTCAATCTGTCCTTTGTCTCCTCCCAGATCGCCGCGTCGCGCAGAGATTTTTCCACAATATCGTCAAGCTTTGCCTTGCTGCGGATTCCATGCGTTCTCGGGCCGTATGCGATATTATCGTAGATACTCATAGGAAAAGGATTCGGTTTCTGAAACACCATACCTACGCGTCTCCGCAGAAGATTTACGTCCATTCCCCGG
>CAUWNO010000230.1:0-2477 GCA_963559965.1 uncultured Lachnospiraceae bacterium
CCAACTCTGAGACTGGCGAGGATGTATTCGTACATTTCACCGGAATCGTAGCTGATGGCTTCAAGACTCTGGAGGAGGGTCAGTCTGTTACTTTCGACGTGACAGAGGGCAACCGCGGACCGCAGGCTACCAACGTAGTAGTTGTAGCATAAATTTTTCCGTACGAAAAAGTGAAGGAGTCCTTTCCCGATGCTTTTGCGCATTGAGAAGGGACTCCTTCTTTTTCTTTATCTTATATCGTTTTTTTATCTGTTTCCCTGGTTCTTTTCGCCAGTCTCTTTCTTTCAGTCCTGCTCCTCCGAAGGCGCCTCTCCCGTTCCTTCTCCCGCTATTTTCAGCAGATCTTCTATCTCCTCCACCGGCATATCGAGAAATACGGACAGCTCCTCTATGGAAACCTTTCGTTCCAGCTCATCCGTCAGCTTTTTGATTCCGTCCCGCAGCTCATTCAGTCTGCCTGCAAGAAGATCTCCCGCCTGCTTCTCTGTCTGCTGCTCTTCCAGAGCCTGTACGACAGCCGACTCAATCTCCTGCCTCAGATAGGAAAGAGCCGTTGTCTCCCCATCCCGCAGACCCAGCGTCTCCAGCGCAAGCAAAAGCCCCACATTTCCTTCCTGCACAAGATCTCCGAGAGGAAGCCCTCTGCCTGTAAAGCTCTGTGCTATCTCAAGAACAGCAGGAAGAAGCTGTTCTGTAAGCCGCGCCCTGACTCCATCGTCCGCGCTTTCTTCCGCCTCCCGGCAGAGTTCCTCCAGCGCCTCCTCATCCAGAACCTCCAGACACGAAAGCTCTTCCCTGTACTGAGCAAGAAAAATCTTTTCTTCCTCCGTAAGCTCCGGCTTCTCATTCTGATTCTTCTCCGGCGCAGCCGGAATGTAGCCTTCCACTGTCACAAGACGCGACGCAAGATATGCAAAAACAAGCTGATACTGCTCTTCCGTCAGTTCCATTTCCCCAAGAAACTCTCTTACCTCTTCCGCGCGCAGCCGGTTTTCTTTTTCTTTCGCAAGCCTTCCCAGTTCTTCCAGCTTTTTCTGAAATTGTTCTCTCTCCATACCTGTTTCCCGTCCTTTTCTACTCAGCATTTCCGTTCATTTTTGCATGTTCTTCCAAAAGCTCCTGATAAAGCTCATAAAGGCTCCATTTGCTGTTCTGCTCTGTCAGAACGGCTTTCATCGGAATCGCCGGCGCTCCCGCTCTACGAAGCTGGAAAAGAAGTTCTTCCAGCTTCTGCCGCCCGAATCCGCAGAATACCAGCATCTTTTCCGGTATTACCGGAAGTTCGCCGGAAGCTGTTTCCTCCCGAAGAATTTCTGTGGTCTCCTGAGACTCCGAAAGACCTGCCAGAACGCCTGTCTTCTCCATCGTCTGCTCCGGACCGATATTGCGGATACGGATTCCCATCCGGATCATAACACTTTTTACAAGGCGATCCGCTTCTGACTTCTCCGGCGTATAATATAATACCAGTTCTTTTCTCCCTGCCATCTCTTCGCTCCTTACTCTGCTCCATGCAGTTCATAATAAAAGGCATACTGCTGCAAAACTCCGGCAAAGCCCTGATACCTCTCGAAAGGAAATCCCTGCGGATAGCGCTTAAGCATATCCTGAATATGCGTATCCACCGGAAACGCCTCTATATGATGAAGGGCAAAAAGGCAGATACAGTCAGCCACCTTTTTACCGACTCCTCCAAGCTTCAAAAGCTCCGCCCGCGCCGCCTCATAGTCCAGACAGGGAAGCGCGCTCAAATCAGGATTTCCCTCTCTGACCATCCTCGCTGTCTTTACTATATAAGGTGCCCGGTAGCCCAGTCCCAGCGCCCGAAGCTCCTCTTCCGAAACTCCCGAAAGCCTCTTTGCATCCGGAAAACTGTAATAGCATTCTCCCCGGAAATTTTCTTTCATTTCTCCGTACCTTCTGCACAGAGCCTCCACGCACTTTCGTATCCTGGGAATATTATTCTGCTGCGAAATGATAAACGTCACTATCGTCTCCCACAGTTCCTGCCGCAAAATCCGGATCCCGCCACCTGTACGAGCCGCTTCCTGAAGATAAAAATCCTCCGGATCAATCGCTTTTTTCATCCCGGCATAGTCTGCGTCTAAATCAAAGTATTCCCGCCAGACAGCTTCAAATTCCTCTTCCGTACAGGAAAAGGCAACGCTGTTTCCTTCCTGCTCCACCTCCAGGTATCGTCCGAAGGCTGTCACAGAGAATATCCTATCAGAAACAGGCAGCATACGAAAGCACTGGCCTGACTCGCATATCTGGCGTATATCAAAATCCTTTATCTGCCTTGTAACCATTCCTTCTTCCTCCACCTGTACTCTTCGGTAAATCCCAGCTTATAATCGTATTAAAAATATCATTGAAGCGCTGTACCGTCAAGCAGAAATCTTTCATCGCATAACCAAAATCTATTATCTTCTTATATAGACAATGTCTGTCATTCCCTGATACGACTGCGTTTTTAC
>CAUWNO010000231.1:0-2471 GCA_963559965.1 uncultured Lachnospiraceae bacterium
CCCTGGACACCCTGATTAAGAGTCAGGTGCTCTGCCAGCTGAGCTAATCGCGCTTACCGTTGTTTTCTTTTGTTCTTCAACGCAAGTGTTATTATACTTGATACTTTTCAAAAATGCAAGTACTTTTTTTAAATTTCTTGATTTTTTTTTCGACGTTGTTTACAATGAAGAAAATGCGGCTCTGTTTTGCTATTCTAAAGCCGCAGATACAGGAGGAAAACACAGTGAGACTAAAGCATATTAAAGGCGCAGAGGAAGCCGTTGCCGCCAGCCCCTTCGTGGTGCAGGAGCCTCAGCTCCTTTCCGGAAACTGGAGCGGACTGTTCGGAAACGATCATCCTGTCCATATGGAAATTGGAATGGGAAAAGGACGCTTTCTTATGGATCTTGCCCGCCTGAATCCCGATATCAGCTACATTGGCATGGAACGCTACAGCAGTGTTCTTCTGCGCGCTCTGCAGAAAATGGAAGAAGATCCGCTTCCCAACCTTCGTTTTCTCTGCTTTGACGCCGCAGATCTGGAACAAATCTTTTCTGCCGGAGAAATCGATCGTATTTACCTGAATTTTTCTGATCCCTGGCCTAAAGCGCGCCATGCCCGCCGACGCCTGACCTCCCCGGTCTATCTGAAGCGCTACGCATCGGTATTAAAACCGGACGGTCATGTGGAATTTAAAACGGATAACGAGGCTCTCTTTGATTACTCTCTGGAGAGTGTGGAGGAAGCGGGCTGGAAGCTTCTTGACTCCACAAGGGATCTTCACCACGATCCCCGCCTGAACGAAGGTAATATTATGACAGAATACGAAGAAAAATTTTCTTCCCGGGGAAATCCTATTTTCAAACTGATTGCCTCCCCTGTCTAAAGCTGATAATACACATCCGACTGATTTCTTTTTCACGCTGCGGCGCGAGAAGGAAATCAGTCTTTTTATTTTCAGATTATTTTCTCTATAATTCGACATTACTTTTGTCAAGAACAAATTGTACTTTTCTGCTGTTTTTATCCCTTTTATTCAATCTGTACAGAACATGCGTTTATAACCGCACTATGTAAACCTGGGTTTTACACCTCAAAAAATGTGGATAATGTGGATAAGTACGTTGATAACTTCTATTTCGGCATTTCTTCGTTGGATAAAATGTGTATAGTTTCTCACTTATCCACATGTATTCGTTAAAAGATTGTAAAATCCATTAAAAGTTTGTGCAAAATGGAAAATGTATTTTCTGCTGTATCTTTTCCCGGAAATTTTTATGTCTGACAATATTCTGCTATTGACAGAATATAATTACAACTTGTCCGCCCCTTCTTTCTGTCCGGAAAAATCAAAAAAGCGGAAGCAGCTCTCGATTCGAGCTGCTTCCGCTTTTCAGTCTCTTACTTTTATTTTAATTAGAAGATTCTTCTTACACAGATAACGTTCTTGTAATTTGCAGGAGATGTATACTTGATTCCTGTCGCCGCTGTACTTGCGTGAACAACGGTATTATTTCCGCAATAGATAGCCACATGACCGCTGTAGCAGATAATATCGCCCGGCTGTGCGTCTGCAAGGCTTACCTCATATCCTACGCCTCTCATAGCGCTGGAGGAATGGGGAAGCGACACTCCGAAATTCGCGTATACGCTCATAACGAAACCAGAGCAGTCCGCTCCGTTCGTCAGGCTCGTTCCGCCGTAAACATAGGGATTTCCTACAAACTGGCTGGCAAAGCCTGCTACTGCATTTCCGCTGCTGCTGCCTGCGCCGCTGCCTACTGTCTGTGAAGAGGATGCCGCGCTCTTTGCCTGTACAGCCGCCGCTTTTTTCTTTCCTTCGGCTTTTGCAGCCTCTTCCTTTGCCAGACGTGCCTCTTCTTCTTCTTTGGATTCTGCCTGTACAAAGTCTGTTCTGAGATCTACAAATTCAGTAGACACCCAGCCGTCTCCCTCTTCTATAGAAACCTGCACCCAGCCGTCCTGCTCGTTTGTGACGGTAAGCTCCTCGCCTTCACCAATCAGCCCCAGTACGCTGGCTTCTGTGCTTGCATCAGTTCTTACGCGCAGTGTCTGTGTCGTAACGGTAGCTACGCGCTGTCCTACTTCTGCTGCAAGAGCTTCTGCCTCGTCTCCCGTAACTACATAATCAGACTTTACATAGCCGGTTACATTTCCGGAGGTGATTTTGTACCAGCCGTCTGCCGTCTCTTCGATGGTTCCTGCCGACTTATCGTAAAGCTTGCCGAGGATTTCGCTTTCCTCACTAGCTTCACTTCTGATATTTACATAATCATTTACCTGTGCAATACAGATTCCGTCGTACTCGGACGGTGTCATATCATCCAAAACTTTCTCATCTGCTTCCGGGTCTGCTTCATATGCTTCTGTCATAACAGATGCGATTCCCTCTTCTGCCGCCGCAGAGAAGGTGCTTGCCTCTGCCTGCATACCGCCCAGCTGAAAGCAAATCACTCCCGCCAGACACACT
>CAUWNO010000232.1:0-2421 GCA_963559965.1 uncultured Lachnospiraceae bacterium
TGCCGTGACTTCACAGATCCTTTGTATCTCCATCACTCTGAATAAGAGAGAATTTCTGCTCTATTTAATTTTCTGCTGACTGGTATACGATACACTACTTTTCAGCGTTTGTCAACCTACGCGCAGACGAAATTTCTGGATTTCTCTGTCGCTGCTGACTTTTTCAATCTCCGCTCCAAGCGCCCGAAGCTTCTCATCGAAATGCTCGTATCCTCTCTCGATGAAATGAATATCGTCGACTACTGTGATTCCTTCTGCCGCAAGTCCTGCGATAACAAGAGCTGCTCCTGCCCGGAGATCCGGACTCGATACCTGCGCTCCCGTGTAGCGTTCTACGCCGTCTATAATAGCCGTATTGCCTTCCACCTTGATATTCGCTCCCATACGCGCCAGTTCATCCACATATTTGAAGCGGTTCTCAAAGATACTTTCGGTTACGATGCTGCTTCCCTTTGCGAGAGCCAGCGTTACTGTAATCTGCGGCTGCATATCTGTGGGGAAACCGGGATAGGGAAGCGTCTTTACATTCGTACAGCGCAGTCCCTTGGAACAGACTACGCGTACCGCGTCATCCAGCTCCTCAATCTCGCATCCAATCTCCAGAAGCTTGGAGGTCGCCGCCTCAAGATGCTTCGGAATCACATTTTTTACCGTCACATCGCCGCGCGTAGCAGCCGCCGCGAACATAAAAGTGCCCGCTTCTATCTGATCCGGAATGATGGAATATTCCGACGCATGCAGCTTCTCCACTCCGCGGATACGGATCACGTCCGTACCTGCACCTTTGATGTTCGCTCCCATGCTGTTCAGGAAGTTCGCCACATCCACGACATGCGGTTCCTTGGCTGCATTCTCGATCACGGTCGCCCCGTCCGCCATAGCCGCAGCCATCATAATGTTGATCGTAGCTCCAACAGAAACTACATCAAGATAAATATGACTGCCGCGGAGCTTCTGTGCATCCGCAATAATAAAACCGTGCTCTATCTTCACCTCAGCTCCGAGAGCTTTGAAGCCCTTCAGATGCTGATCGATCGGTCTGCTGCCGATATTGCATCCGCCCGGAAGCGGAACCTCTGCACGCTTATACTTTCCAAGCAGAGCGCCCAGAAGGTAATAAGACGCACGAATTCTCTTAATATATTCATAATCTACACTGAAATCCCCAATCTGGGAACCATTAATCCTCACTGTATGACGGCTGACGCGATCTACCTGTGCGCCAATCTGCTGCATCGCTTCCAGAAGGACGTTGATGTCTCTTACGTCCGGAAGATTCTCTATCACTACTGTTTCATCCGTCATAATCGCAGCCGCAAGAATCGCCAGCGCCGCATTTTTAGCCCCGCCGATTTCTACCTCGCCGACGAGTGGGTTTCCGCCTTTAATCACATACTGATCCATAACTACTCCCAACTCTTTCTAATCTACCATTTACTTTGTTCTGTATTGTCTATCTTATCAATTTTTTCGAAAACTATTCGTTATATTCTGTAAAACAACCGGTCTGCGGCATAGTCGCATCCGGTTCATCAACTCTGAAGTCTTTATTTAGTATACCACAAAGTTTTCATTTGTAAATACTGATAAGATACTTTTCGTCTTTTCTTCCAGTCAGAAACGCGCTATAATAGGCATAAAAGAGCATGAAAGAGCGAAGTGAAAGGAATCAACCCGATTATGAAATCTGTTTTTTTTATTGATTATGACAACACCATCTTCAGCCACCGCACCTGGTCTGTTCCGGAGAGCGCTCTTCAGGCACTCGCCGATCTGAAAGCCAGCGGTTATCCTGTCGTACTTGCCAGCGGACGCGCTTTTCGCAGTACGTCTCTTCCTGAAGAATTTAAAGACCGCTTTATCCCCGACTGTCTCGTAAGCTCCAACGGCGCTCTTATTGAGACGGAGGGGAAGCTTATCTGGGAAAAATACTTCGATCCCGATCTGCAGACGCGAATCCTCGATTTTGTGACAGAACGCGGCTACTGCCTCCTTGCCGGTGAAAATGGAAAATGGTATACCTCCAGTGTAGAACGTTTTCTTTCTGTCGCTTCCAATAAACAGCGTCAGATTATGCCGGAAGGCGGAGAAGGCTTCCGCGCCCTGTATCATAAGAAGCTTCCATCCTTCTTCCTTGCTGACACAGTAGAAGCCATGCAGGATATAGAAAAGCATTTCCCGGAGGTGAAGCTTCTCTATATGGGAGATGAGATGGGCGGAGCCGATATTATCCCAAAAGAAAACGGGAAAGTATCGGGAGCTTCCCGGATTCTTGAATATCTTCACGCAGACTGGTCCGACGTTATTGCCATCGGCGACAGCATGAACGACATAGAGCTTATCAAAGCCGCAGCTATAGTAATTGCCATGGGCAACGCGATGCCGGAAGTACAAAAAGCCGCCGTCTATGTGGCAAAGGAT
>CAUWNO010000233.1:0-2343 GCA_963559965.1 uncultured Lachnospiraceae bacterium
ATGCGAAGCGAGTTATATCACTCATTTCGCATTTATCTTAATATTCTTCGATTTTGTATAGTAATATAGGACAGCAAAAAACAGCTGCAGCCCACCGATACGGTGACCTGCAGCTGTTTTACTGTTCTTTCTGTCTGTTTTTTACATGCTTTTTATCTGTTCAGAAGCTTGCCCTATGCTTCGGACTCGGCTGCTCTTGCCGCAACCTCCTTCTCCTGTACGTCGGACGGAGCCTGTTCATAGCGCGCAAACTCATAAGCAAATTCGCCGCTTCCGCCTGTCATGGAACGAAGATCCGTAGAGTATCCGAAAATCTCTGTCATGGGAACGTCTGCGACAATCTCCTGCTTTCCGCCTGCTACCGGATTCATACCGAGAACGCGTCCGCGCCTCTTATTCAGATCGCCCATAACATCGCCCGTATATTTATCTGGAACGGTAACTGTCATAGATACAATCGGCTCCAGAAGAACAGGACTTGCGTCCATAAAGCCTTTTTTAAACGCCTGCATGGTGGCTGTCTTAAACGCCATCTCAGAGGAGTCTACCGGATGATAGGAACCATCGTAGAGCACTGCCTTTACGCCCACTACAGGATATCCTGCCAGAGGTCCCTTCACGACCGCTTCCTGCACGCCTTTTTCTACTGCCGGGAAGTAATTCTTCGGAACGGCTCCGCCCACAACGATCTGCTCGAATACATAAGGCGTCTCCAGATCTCCGGACGGCTCAAAGGTCATCTTTACATGACCGTACTGTCCGTGTCCGCCGGACTGCTTCTTATATTTGGAATCAACGTCTGCTTTCTTCCGGATAGTCTCGCGGAAGGCAACCTTCGGACGGCTCAACTCTACCGCTACCTTGAATTTTTCTTCCAGCTTGCTTACAACTACGTCAAGATGCTGATCGCCCATTCCGTAGAGAAGCGTCTGTCTGTTCTCGGAATCGTTGACGTTCTTAAGCGTCAGATCCTCTTCCATCATCTTGGAAAGAGCCTGAGAAATCTTATCCTCGTCTCCCTTGTTCTTCGCTTTGTAGCGCATATAAGTGTAAGGTCTGGAAATCTCTGTCTTACCGTAGAGAATCGGCACAGCCTTGGTAGAGAGCGTATCTCCCGTCTTCGTGCTGGAAAGCTTGCCGATGGCTCCGATATCGCCTGCATGAAGCTCTGAAACCTCAATCGGCTTATTTCCCTGCATGATATAAAGCTTATTCAGCTTTTCTTCTGCATCCTTCTCCTGATTGTAAAGCGCGTCGTCAGATTTGATTACGCCGGAAGCTACCTTGATCAAAGAATACTTTCCGATAAAGGGGTCCACAATCGTCTTAAACACATAAGCAGATTTTGACTTGGAGAAGTCGTAATTTGCCTCAAAAATACTGTTCGTCTTTGTATTGATTCCGTTGCAGGGCTTCTTATCCGGGCTGGGGAAAAGCTCTACGATATCGTTCATCAGGTTGTGAATATTGCGAAGCTCTGTACTGGAACCCATAGATACCGGAACCACGTCGCCGTCGCATACGTTGAATTTCATCGCAGCGCGGATCTCACTGATCGTAAACTCTTCGCCGTTAAAATATCTTTCCATAAATTCATCGGAGGTCTCTGCGACTGCGTCGAGAAGCGCCTCGCGGCAGATTGCCAGATTATCCTTTGAGTATTCCGGAATCTCGCAGGGCTCGCGCTTTCCGATTCCGGTAAAGCGGCGTCCTTCCATCTTGCATACATTGATATAACCAACGAACTTTTCATTCTCACGAATCGGCTGATAGAACGGAGCGATCTTCTTTCCGTACAGCTCTGTCAAATCCTCCACTACCTGACGGAAGGAAGCATGATCCACGTCCATCTCTGATACGAAGAACATACGGGGAAGCTTATACTTCTCACACAAATCCCACGCCTTCTGGGTTCCGACCTCTACGCCGGCTTTTCCGGAGACTACGATAATCGCCGCGTCGGCTGCCGATACCGCTTCCTCTGCCTCGCCTACAAAGTCGAAATAGCCGGGAGCGTCAAGAATATTAATCTTGCAGTCCTGCCAGATTACGGGAACTACAGAGGTAGTAATAGAAAACTTTCTCTTTATCTCTTCCTTATCATAATCGCTGAGCGTGTTGCCGTCAGCTACCTTTCCAAGACGGGTGGTAAGTCCGGATATGTTCGCCATAGCTTCCGTCAGCGTAGTCTTTCCGCTGCCGCCGTGTCCGAGCAGAACTACATTACGAATTTTGTCAGTTGTGTAAATATTCATGCCTCTTCCTCCGATTACTAAAATTTACGGTTCCAAACGTCTCGTTTGCAAATATTACACATCTGCTAAACGGAAGGTATCGGAACAC
>CAUWNO010000234.1:0-2329 GCA_963559965.1 uncultured Lachnospiraceae bacterium
TGTCCGTTCTGTACAAACGCGGCAATATTTTCTTCTTCATTCTTTTTATATACAGTCTCTGTGCTGAGAATACCAAGCTCCAGCGAATTTTTTGAAAAAACGAAAAGAGAAGGATCGAAAATCCTGTCTGTCTTTCTGTCATAATTAAGAAGATACATTCTCTGAGGCGTATATCTTACGCGGTACGCCTCCTGAACCTCGTAGCATTCCGTTTCTTCTTTATCGTTGACATACTCTACTTCATATTCGAGACGGATAGAAGCAATCGCATCTTCAATCTCCGTAATGTACGTCCTTACCTTTCCTTTCGGCGGCTGAACCTCCATATCTCCCCATATCAGCTGTTTATAGCGAGAATGAATAGTCACATGATCCAGAGTTTTGCTGTCTGCCGAAGGATCTGTCTCCAGATACTGTGCGATACTCACCGTATTTTCTTTGTCAAACAGCGCCTCATGAATCAGATCTACAAAGTCTATACATTCTTCCAGATGCGTATCTCCCACATTTGCCACACAGGCATAATAGGACGCTTCCCTGTCTTTTTCAAGGTCAAGCCGAATCACGAGAAGATACTCTTCCCCGTCGTCAAGCAGATCCTTCAGCTTCAAATCCGCATAAATGTTGTTTTCTTCCCTTTTGCTGTCCGTAATCTCTCCGTCCTCTATCAGACGGCTTGTATCGAGGCTTCTGACTTCATAAAAAATATGCTCCACTCTGACGTCAGGCGAATCGATCTGCATGGAAATTCTGCGCTCTTCATCCAGCGGAAAAACGGCGTCCCTCACATAAGACGCGTCTATCTCTCCCGTATAGCCGTGCATCAGATTCAGAAGGCGATCCTCCTTTTCCAGATAGATAAGAGGCAGCTCTGCCTCTGCCATCACCGCCGTAGAATCCGTGTTTCCCGCAGTCAGATAATAGCTCATTCCCACGACGCCCAGAAGAAAAGCAGCCGCTATCGTCACTATTTTTATAATCAGCTTTTTCACCTGCCCCCTCCTCCTTTTTTCCTGCGGCGGTAAGCTTCTGCCGGAGATTCTCCTGCTGCCAGAAGTCTTTCCAGCGTCAAATCTGCGTGAAGGGCGTCTGCACAGTCCCTGAATGCCTTCTCTCTTTCCCCGGAGCTGTTTTTACCGGAAGATCCCTTTCCCGGGCGCTTTACTGCCCGGATCAGAATATTCTTAGGCGTATGCTCCATATCAATAAATTCCAGAATCTGCGTATCGTAGCCTTCCTTTTCAAGAAGCTGCGCGCGCAGTCCGTCTGTCACAAGCGCCGCTATCCTTTCTTTTATAAGACCATACTGAAGAACAGGAGCAAGCGTCCCGTTTTCTATCTGCCCGTTCAGTTCATGCTGACAGCACGGCACAGACAAAATCACTCTGGCTCCCCATTTGACCGCCTTATAAAGCGCATAATCCGTCGCTGTATCACAGGCATGCAGCGTCACCACCATATCCACGCGGGAACATCCTTCATAGCCTGCAATATCCCCCTGAAGAAAAGTCAGCTTCTCATATCCGTATTTCCGGCTCAGCTCCCCACACCTGCGGATCACGTCCTTTTTCAGATCAAGACCTATAATCCGCACATCCAGTCCTTTGCATTCCCTCAGGTAATAGTACATCGCAAATGTCAGATATGATTTTCCGCATCCGAAATCAAGTATTGTCAGCTCCCTGTCTTCCGGAAGCGCCGGAAGGATATCCTCTATAAATTCCAGAAACCGGTTAATCTGCCGGAATTTATCATAGCGCGCCCGAACTACGCGCCCCTCCTCCGTCATTACGCCAAGATCCACCAGAAACGGAACGGGATTCCCTTCCTCCAGAAGATAGCGCTTCTTTCTATTATGCGACAAATCCGCCCGTTTTACTCCTTTTTCTCTATCCGGCGTCTCTTTTCCCGACGCGTCTCTCTTTTCCTTCACGGTCACTTTCCCCTTACGGCTTACGAGGGCTGTCACCATAGCGCCGCAGCCAAACAGCTGGAGCTGGCAGAACGTCTTCTCCATCCATTCTTCGATGCGCGAAATCATCTCTTCCTTTTTCAGGTTCTCGTGAAATGCCTGCGCTCCACGGAAGCTTTCTGCCTGAAACAGAAGCTCTTCCCGGATCAGCACCGGTCTTATCCGCACCTTACTCTCCTCGCTTCCTTTTCTGGGATTGCTGAGAATAAGCTGCTCCATTGATTCATTTAAATACTTTTCCAACAGTTTTCTTAATTCTTCCATAATGGGATCAGTATAGCACAAAGTCCCCTCAAATTCCATTGTAAAATATGCGGCTCTATGATATACTGTAACAGTTCAGCCATACAGTGTACG
>CAUWNO010000235.1:0-2306 GCA_963559965.1 uncultured Lachnospiraceae bacterium
TACAGCGCTATACAACCGCGGACAGTTGATGAAATATACATGGACAATCTGATGCAGGAACTTCTTGCTATGTATAATGAAATACGCGGTACAGAGTATGAGAGCTGGACAGATGAACAGGTCTCTTATACGACGCAGGGACGTTATACAACAGAAGAAGACTGGCGAGGATATCTTCAGGAAAAATATACGGAAATTGAGAAAGAACAGGCAAAGAGTGATACGGCACAGATGATTCTGGCTGAGATTGCCGGAAAGTCGAAGCTTCTGAAGTATTCAGATGAAGATTACCGACATAATCGAGAAGCTGTAGAAGAACAGCTTATTTACGGAAACGGATTTGAAAACAAGGAAGATATGTTGGAAGGTCTGGGTTTATCAGAAGAAGAGTTTGAGACAACGGCAGATGCACGCACGCTTGAAATGCTGAAACTTACCTGTGTGACAGAGGCTTTTGCAGAAAAAGAAGGTTTAAAGCCTTCAGAAAAAGAACTTTCGGCAGCCAAAGAAGAGCATATGTCCGGTGTTCTGGAAATGGGATATAAGCCGGAAGATAACTATTATCAGGAAGAATTAAAGCACTGGGAAGAAGAAGGACAGGAAACATACAGAAATATGCTGATAGCAGAAAAGGTGAGAGCCTTTTTGTATGAGCACAATGAAGTAAAGTAAAAGTAATGAAATGAACCTTGACAACTGCATATAGACGGAGATTACTGAATTACATATTCTTACAAGGTATACACATTCTGAACGTTTATGCTATAATGTAAAAAGAAAAAATTTATAGGAGGGAGAAGAGGCGTGTGAAGAAAACGATGGAAGAGTGGATTAAAGAACTCGGGATTGTTGATGAAGGTGATATTGTATCAGAGGAAGACTTGGAAGGCGAGTACGCAGAAATTCCTGATGAAGAGGAGGAAAGTTCAGATGATTAGAAAAGTAAAATTCGGTACAGCAGCGGCAGCGTTTACAGTTGCTCTTCTTTTATCTGTATCCGGCTGTGGTCAAAAAATAAGCCTGAAGGAAGGCGTCGGAGCAGTGCATATTGAGTTGGGGAGCAGTATAGAGGAATATGCTTTAAATCCGGAAGACTATCTGAACTTTCCGGAAGGCGAACAAGTAATATTAGATATGTCTGCGGTACATACAGACACGGCAGGCGAGTATCTGATTCGGGCAGCTTACAAAGATCAGACAGTAGATATTCCAGCAGAAGTTTCAGACACGACAGCTCCTGTGGGAACGCTGAAAAGTGAAATATTTGAAGCGGTCACAGGAGAAGAGCTTCAGGCGTCGAGCTTTGTAAATGTTACAGATGTACAGGAAGTGAAGGTTCAATTTGTTGTTCCCTTAGATGTTGAGAAAGAGGAAACGCCGGAGACAGAGGTATCTGAAGATACTCTTCAGGATAGCTATATGTTTGACGAGGCAGGAGAGTATAGCCTTACAATACGCTTGACGGATGCATCGGGAAATACCTCAGATATTCAGCAGGCGATAACTGTTACTGTTCCAGATACGACAGCTCCAGAGATTACGGCGAAGGACAGAAGCTTTACTGCAGGCTATAATCTGGACTACATGAAAAATGTAACGGCAGTAGATGATGTGGACGGGGATTTGACAGATAAAGTAGAGGTGGACAGCTCAAAGGTTAAGAAGGATGTGCCGGGAACGTATAAAGCGATTTATACGGTTGTTGATTCAGCAGGGAATAAAGCAGAAAAAGAGATCACGGTTACTGTGACAGTAAAGAAACAGAAAGCGGAACAGACATCACAGCCAGTAACGCCGGGACAGACACAGCAAGGGACAGTAGGCGGAAGCGTATCAGGAAACAGCTCATCAGGAAGCGTATCTGGAGGAAGCAATTCTACAGGAGGCAGCTCTACGACGACAGGAACGTCTGGAGGGAACAGCAGCATTCCGGGAAGTAATTCTACGACAACAGGAACTTCAGAGGGGAATAACTCAAGCGGAAATATTGATACAGACGATGCAGGAGGAGATCCAGGACCAAAGCCAGGCATGGCTCCTAGTAATCTAGGATACACACCGGAAAAAATAGAAGAAATTTTTGATTCTCATCCATAGAAGATTGACAGAGCATCAGGAATCCAAAATAAAGCCATCAGCCGCAGTCACTTGACGCGACTGCGATTGATTATATCGTACAGAAAATCTCCGTTTATATAGCAGGAAATTTTTTGTACCTTGATAACTGAATAAAGCTGATAGTTGAAAGAATCCTGAAAAAAAGATATAATAGAAATAAGAAGAGGTAGAATGATGCATACAAAGTG
>CAUWNO010000236.1:0-2275 GCA_963559965.1 uncultured Lachnospiraceae bacterium
GGGAACAGAAACAAAACCACAAATCAATCAGGATGCGGTGCGGCTTATGAAAGAAATATATGGCATAGATATGGAAGAAAGCCAATACAGCAAAACAGTTGATAAAATTCCGGCGCCGGATATTGCTATTTCAATGGGGTGCGACGTGGGATGTCCTTATATCGGCAGAGCGTTTGATGACGACTGGGGATTAGAAGATCCGACCGGAAAGAATGATGAATGCTTTGTGCAGGTGATAGAAGAAATTGCAAAAAAGATTAAGAAGTTGTAGCAACCGATTTCTGTTTTATATTCAGGCTGTCGGAAGCTTAAAATCCGTAATGTTTTTCAACAGTTCTTCTTGACATCGTTCGATAATACGGATACTATATAGATAGTCGATATATAGATAATCTATATAAGGCGTACAGGGTATATACGATATATAGGAAAAGAGGTTGTGGTATGGCTGTTGAAAAATCAATTATTTCAGGAAGTATGACAATGTTATTATTAAGCCTTCTTTCAGAGAAGGATATGTACGGATACGAGATGATAGATACGCTTCGTCAGAAGTCGCAAAACGTATTTGAATTAAAAGCAGGTACTATGTATCCTTTGCTGCACGGTATGGAGGAGAAAGGACTTTTGTCTGTGTATGAAAAGTCTGTGTCTGGCAAAACGAGAAAGTATTACCGGATCACAAAAGAGGGACGCCAGGTTCTCAAGAAAAAGACAGAGGAATGGAAAGAATATGCGGCCGCTGTGACAAATGTACTTGTTATGGAGGTGTAGGCATGGAAGAGTATCTGAAGAAAGTGATGGAACAGATCAGATGTAAAAAAGTTCACTCATATATAGAACGGGAATTGCGGGATCATATGGAGGATCAGATTCAGGAAAATATTTCAGACGGAATGTCTCAGGAGGAAGCCGTTGCTTTGGCTGTAAAGGATATGGGAGATCCGGTCGAAACCGGTATGATGCTGGATCGGATTCACAGACCGCAGATTGCATGGAAAATGCTTCTGCTGATTGGCATGATCAGTATAGCTGGAGTGTTTATTCATACCATGATACGCCGCCTTCCAGAGACGGAAGGAGCTGTGTACGATATGATAACATCTTCTTCAGGAAATTATCTGAAATATGTATGCATTGGGATACTTATTATGACAGCCCTGTGCTGGATGGACTATACAAGGATTGTCCGTTTTTCAAGAATTATTGCAGCGGCTATGATTGCGATTGGCTTCATTTCCATGAGATATGGCTTGCAGATAAACGGAGCGTCGGGATGGATTAAACTGGAAGGAGTGATACTCCCGGTGCGTTCGCTGATGCTTTTATATGTGCCTGTCTATGGAGGCGTACTGTACAAATATTATGCGAAAGGATATAAAGGTCTGCTGACAGCAGTCGTGTGGATGATGATACCTGTTTTTCAGGTTCTGCGTATGCCGTATGTAGTAAATGCATTTTTAATGTTGATTTCCATGCTTGTGATGCTGACGGTCGCGCTGAAGCTGGACTGGTTTAAGGTATCCGGAAAATTCACAGTGGCAGCCTTATGGCTGTCAGTGGGGGGATTGCCGTTCCTTGGCTTTGCTGTCAGTTGTTTCGGAAATGGATTACAGTCGTATCAGGTGATGAGAATAAAGGCGTTTCTGACAAACAGCGGAGAAGCGAATTACTTGACAAGTGTAGTTCGAGAGCTGCTTTCAAGCTCAAAATTTGTTGGGAACAGCGGCGTAAATGTAGTGGATCGCGTAGCAGACGCAAATTCGGATTATTTGCTGACATATCTGTCGTCAACGTACGGACTTCTGGCAGCAATAGCTGTATGCGGAGTGATTGCCGCATTGATTTTTTATATTTTCTGGATT
Organism: uncultured Lachnospiraceae bacterium; assembly: GCA_963559965.1. Lineage (GTDB taxonomy): Bacteria > Bacillota > Clostridia > Lachnospirales > Lachnospiraceae > Laedolimicola. The sequence goes on from CAUWNO010000236.1 coordinate 1,866, forward strand.
TCCAGAAAGCAGAGTAATCAGCTGGGGATGATCATGGGCATTGGCTGCGGTATGATTTTTATTGTGAGTTTCGTACTTAATATTTTAGTAAATATGGGGGCTGTTCCTCCGACAACCACATTTTTGCCGTTTCTTTCTGCCGGCGGAGGACAGATTATCGTATCGTATGCTCTGGCAGGTGTGATACTCAGCGTATACCGGTTTAAAAACATTTATCCGCGACATAGTTCGCTCCCTCAGGAGAGAACTATAGAAGGTATTTTGCCGAAATTTTCTTCCCGAAACATAAGCAACGGTTAAAATTGTTTCTGTTTATTTAACAACGGTTCAATTGTAGACTCTATGATTGTCTGATATGATTATTTTAGCAAAGGCCGATGCAAAATAACAGATGGAGATGATGGTATGTC
>CAUWNO010000237.1:0-2261 GCA_963559965.1 uncultured Lachnospiraceae bacterium
TGGAACAGATGTGGATTATGTATCCGGAGCTACCAAATCTTCCACTGCTGCTGTAATGGCTATCAATCTTGCATATAGCTTTCTTAAAACAGTGAAATAAAATAACGGAGGATTCAATATGAAGCTAAAATATCCGGCAGAAGCCTTTGCACTTGGAATCATCCTGTTTTCCGCTGGAATGAAAGAAGCTTTCGCGGCAGGAATCCTTATGATTCTGACTGCAGTATTCGCGGAGTTTTTGAAGGATCTTCTGGAAAACCGCGTGCCCGAGTGGAGTCTGCGCCTTTGCGTGTACATCGCGTCGGCGTCCGTCTGCTCTTCGGTATTTCTTACAGGTTTTGCAGCTCTGGGCATACAGCTTGAGAGTGGCGTGTGGCTTCTGACTTTTGCAGCAGGTCTTCTTTGTGCGCATCAGGCGCTTCGCAGCGTCGGAGCCGGCAAAGAAGAGGAAGCGGCCTCCTACGGAGAGCTGTTGTGGGAGTCGGCAGTTTCCTGGGGCTTTTGGATTATTCTTGCGATTGTGCGGGAGTTTGCAGGAAGCGGTCAGATATTCGGAAATACAATCTGGAAGGCGGGCTTTCAGTCAAAGGCATTCCTTGATGTATACTTTGCATTTATCGCAGCAGGTCTCGTGCTTGCCTTTACCAATGGAGTCCTGAAAAAGGAGTGCAGAAGAGAAAACAGTTTTCTTGCAGTGATACCTGCCATGCTTGTTTTCAAACCATTTACGACCAGCCTTCTTCCTGAGGCGCTTGAAGTTCTGTGGTGCATGGCAGTACCAGTTCTTCTGTTTTTCTCTGTAAAGCAGACGCTTAGATTTTCAAGAGTCAGCAGAGCCTACAGGGGACTTCCTGTAGACTTGCTGGCAGCAGGATTGATCTATATGGTACTGAGTATTTATTAATCAGGAAGTGTGCAGTAAGAAATACAGATAAAGCGACAGAACAAAGATAGTAACAGAACAAAAGTAGAAAGGGCTGAACGTTTGTCAGAAAGCGTTCAGCCCTTTTTGCCAGAAAATAATATTCAGAGTGAAAAATCCTGGCTGAAATGCAGTTCCCCGTCGGAAGTGATGAAAACAGCCTGGACATTTTCAAGGCTGTCGATAAGCTCCATGCCTTTTTCAAGACCGAGGGCAAAGCAGGAGGTGCTCAGACCGTCTCCGTCAACGGACTTGTCGGAAATAATAGTGACAGAGAGGAGACCGTTATCATAGGGATAACCTGTTTTGGGATTGAGAATATGATGATACAGTACATTGTCCTTTTCAAAATACCGTTCATAAATACCGGAAGATACGACAGAGCGTCCGCTGATTTCTACGGTTCCCACTGTTTCGCTGCGTCCGGCAAAGGGCTTCTGGATGCCTATGCGGAAAGGCTCTCCGTCCGGACGGTTTCCAATACACAGAACATTTCCGCCCAGATCGATGATGGCGCTCTGAACGCCCTGTGATACGAGATATTCCTTGATTTGATCGGCAATATATCCTTTTGCCACAGCACCCAGATCGAGACTGGCGTGTTCGTCGGTGAAAGTCAGGCGCTTTCCGTCCAGAAGGACATGGTCAAAACCGACATGAGGCAGAGCTTCTTCGATCAGAGCTTCGTCCGGAACCTTCTTTTCTCCGGAGGTGAAATCCCAGAGAGAGGAAACGGGCGCGACAGAGACATCAAACGCTCCTTCAGACAGACGGGTGTAATAAAGTCCGATTTCTGTAAGCTCGGCAAGAGAGTCAGAAAGGAGGAAGGCGTCTCCGTCTTTTGGAAGCTCTCTGTGGTTCAGGCGGAAAAGTTCGCTCTCTTCAAACGTACGGCTGAAGACAGCTTCATAATAGTCGCACAGGCTGAGAGCTTCGTCGAGAAGTTCTGAATCCTGTGAGTCATAGAGGGTAATGGTAACGACCGTATTCAGCTTAAACGCCGTTGCCCTTATAGGATTCGTTTCTTCCTTCTGTTCAGAAAGAGGACGGCGGGAGTAAAAAAAACCGAATACAGCCAGAACTGCCGCAACTGCGGCTGCTGCTAAAACGATAGAAAAGAAAGTCCGTTTGCGTGAGGTCATAAAAATCTCCTTTGGTATGCAGATTTCATAGGGCGCGGCTCCGTAGAAGGCGCGCGGTGTTTTTTACTTCGGGGCAGCCGTCTTAGAGAAGCTGCAAAAAGAAAAGAGACAGTCAGAAAACTCTGATTGTCTCTTTTCAAAGTCGGAGTAACAGGATTTGAACCTGCGACCTCTCGGCCCCCAGCCGAGCGCGCTAC
>CAUWNO010000238.1:0-2222 GCA_963559965.1 uncultured Lachnospiraceae bacterium
TTTGTAGCCAGCACAATCTTTCCTTCTGCGGAGCGGCTCTTATTCTGCTCCCAGAAAGAATTACCGCCTGCAATCGCGCCCAGACCGGAAGACTTTCCTTCCTGCATCAGGACTACTACTGTCAGTGCGATGCACACTAAAACAAACAGAACCGTCAAAATAATTCTGAAAATACCCACGTTCACACCTCCTACGGTTAAACAACGCTTATTCTACCACAGGTTTTCCTGCGGATCAAGCCCGTTTTACCGAAACCTTACTTTCTGACAAGCAGAGATTTTCCTGTCATCTCTTCCGGCTGCTCCAGTTCCATCAACTCGATAAGCGTCGGAATAATATCAGCCAGACATCCGTTCTCTCTCAGACCGAATGCCGGATCTGCATTGACAAGAATAAAAGGAACCGGATTGGTCGTATGAGCTGTCCAGGGTTCGCCTGTGCTGTAATCGATCATCTGCTCTGCATTTCCGTGGTCTGCGCAGATAAAGAGCTGTCCGTCTGTCTCCTTTACAGCCTCCACAGCGCGTCCGACACACTCGTCCACCGTCTCGATAGCTTTCACTGCAGCGTCGATGACTCCTGTATGACCTACCATATCGGGATTTGCAAAGTTTACGATAATCACATCGTACTTATCTGACTTAATCGCCTCAACCAGCTTGTCACATACCTGATATGCGCTCATCTCCGGCTGAAGATCGTAAGTAGCCACCTTCGGGGATTTCACAAGAATGCGGTCCTCTCCGCTGTTCGGCTCTTCTACTCCGCCGTTGAAGAAGAAGGTAACATGCGCATATTTCTCTGTCTCCGCAATACGAACCTGTGTCATGCCGCGGGCTGCCAGATACTCGCCGAAGGTATTGTGAAGCTCTACCTTGTGGAAAGCTACCAGCTTATTCGGAATCGTCACATCATACTCTGTAAAACATACATAAGTAAGATCAAGACACTTCCCTCTCTCAAAGCCTGTGAAATCGTCACAGCAGAAGGCTCTGGAAATCTCTCTTGCACGGTCGGGACGGAAGTTGAAGAAAATAACGGAATCTCCATCCTGAATCAGGGCCAGCGGCTTTCCATCCTTTTTCACAACAGCAGGAACAACAAACTCGTCGTTTACTCCCTCTGCATAAGAAGCTGCGATTGCGCTTACGCCGTCCTCCGCTTCCTTTCCTTCTCCCTTTGTCAGAGCCTTGTAAGCAAGCTCGACGCGATCCCAGCGGTTGTCGCGGTCCATGGCATAGTAACGTCCCATAACGGAAGCCACTTCACCGACGCCAATCTCCTTCATCTTGTCTGTAAGCTCCTGAACAAAGTCCTTTCCTGAAGCAGGAGGCGTGTCGCGTCCGTCAAGGAAGCAGTGCACATAGACCTTCTCAAGTCCATGGCGCTTCGCCAGCTCCAGCAGTCCGTAAATATGTGTATTGTGGCTGTGTACGCCGCCGTCTGACACAAGTCCGAAAAGATGAAGCGCCGAATTCTTCTCTTTCGCATTCTCCACTGCTTTAAGAAGAGCCTCATTCTCGAAGAATACTCCATCCTCAATCTCTTTTGTAATGCGGGTCAGCTCCTGATATACGATGCGTCCCGCTCCCATATTCATATGTCCTACCTCGGAATTGCCCATCTGTCCGTCGGGAAGTCCTACTGCCAGTCCGCTGGCATTTCCCTCTACGCAGGGGTATTCCTTCATCAGCATGTCCATAACCGGAGTCTTCGCTGCGGCAATGGCATTTCCGCTCGGATTCTCATTTAATCCGTAGCCGTCCAGAATCATTAAAACTGTAGGTTTTTTACGCATTGTTTTTCTCCACCTCTGCAATCGCTGCCTTCTTCATCGGGATTCTGCAGTTTCTGTTGCTTCCGAACTCAACGATTACGTCGTCCTCCGTAATGTCAATCAGGACTCCGTAAAATCCGCTTGTAGTTACTACGACATCGCCTACTTCCATCGTTGCAAGCATAGCGTTGACACGCTTCTGCTCTTTCTTCTGCGGGCGAATCGCCATAAAATACATAAGTCCGAAAATCACTACAATGTAGACAATCATGGTTCCCCATCCCATAGCTCCGGCTGTTGCAAGTAAATTCATGTTCATTCCTCCTGGATTTTAAACTATTAACCCTGCGTCTCAGAAATCCTATCTATAGTATCTGTAGCGTCGGTGTACCAAGGGACAATACGGTCAAAAATGGCTGAGTCCCCGCCCCTGCTGCGTTACTTT
>CAUWNO010000239.1:0-2214 GCA_963559965.1 uncultured Lachnospiraceae bacterium
GCCGGCAGACCCGCCGGCACTCTTCGGAATACAAACCAGACAACAAGCTGCGTTAAAATTATATAAGCAAAAGCCAGACCGCAGACCAGCATAATAAACCTGCGGTTTTCTTTATTCGTCAGTATTTTCATGCCTTTACCTCAATGTAACACGTTCCATTTGTAGCCCATACGGCGAACCGTTACTATCATCTGCGGCTCTCCCGGATTCTCCTCAATTTTCATGCGGAGCCTGCGCACATAAACAGTAAGCGTATTATCATCTACATAATTATTTTCCCCGTCCCACAATTTTTCTAATATTTTCTCTTTTGACAGGACAATTCCCGGATTTTGCATAAACAGGCACAGCAGCCTGTATTCTCCTGCCGTCAGATCCAGCAGCCTCCCGTTTTGAAAAGCCTGGCTCTTCAGCAGTTCTATCTTAATTCCGTTTGAAGACAATTCAGCTGCGTTTCCGTCGAAATTCCTGGCGCGCCTAAGCAGGGCATTGATCCTTGACATCAGTACTGCAAGCTTGAACGGCTTTGTAATATAATCGTCGCCGCCCATATCGAGTCCCATAATAATATTGATCTCCTCATCCGCTGCAGTCAGAAACATAATGGGAACCTTCGAGATCTGACGCACCTTTCGGCAGACGTCAAATCCAGATCCGTCGGGAAGAGATACGTCTAAAATCAGCAAGTCGTATTCCTGTTCCGCGCATAATCGCTCTGCGTCGCAGACAGTACGGGCGATATCCAATTCATGATTTTCCTTTTTTAAGGCAAAGGTTAATCCGTTAATCAGGCTTAAATCGTCTTCAAGAAGCAAAATTCTGCTCATTTTCCTCGCTCTCCTTCTCTGAGACTGCAAATATAGCAGGCAGTTATCAAAACTGTCTGCTATCCAAAACATCTGCGTTATTTTTTTGTTTTCAGTTCCGCGCTGTCGAGCACGATGGTAAACGGTCCGTCGTTCACAAGCTCCACTGCCATATCCTCTCCAAAGATTCCCTGCTCTACTATGGAAATCTCTTTTTTACAGGCTTCCACCATATATTCATACAGTTCTTTTGCAAGCTGAGGCGGCGCCGCGTTGGTAAAGCCCGGTCTGTTGCCATGTCTGCAGTCTGCGTAAAGCGTAAACTGCGAAACGAGGAGAAGGCTTCCTCCAACATCCCGAATCGACTTGTTTATTTTTCCATTTTCATCGGAAAAGATACGAAGCCCCGTCATCTTTCTGATGAGGCAGTCAGCATCTTCTTTCGTATCCTCCGGTCCTACGCCGACCAGAACAAGATATCCTTTTTCAATCGCTCCCACAATATTCCCGCGCACCGATACGGATGCGCGGGAAACTCTCTGTATTACCAGTTTCATAAAAAATACTGCTCCTAAATTTCTTCATGTCCTTTTTCTTTGTATGCGGCGAATTCCTTAATCACATGAATCGTACCATCGATTCCCAGCGTCGCCGTATTCAGACAGATATCGTATCCGGAAGCTTCTCCCCATTTCTTGCTCGTATAATAGTTGTAATAGCTTGCCCGGCGCTTATCCGTCTTAACAATCAAATCCTTTGCTTTTGCATCTGTCAGATCGTGCCGCCTTGCGATACGCACGATTCGATCCTGCATATCTGCATAGAGGAATACATTCACGACATTCGGAAAATCAGACAGAGCATAGTCTGCGCAGCGTCCCACGATAACGCAGGGACCTTCTTTTGCAATCGCTTTGATGGCATCAAACTGTGCCAGAAAAATCTTGTGATTCAAAGGCATCTCTGCAAACGCCGCAGATGGATATCCCATAGAATAAGTATCCATAACAAGAGAGTACAGAAAACTGTTTGTCGGTTTTTCGTCATGGTTTTCAAAAATTTCCTGACACAGACCGCTGTCCTTCGCTGCTCTCTCCAGAAGCTCTCTGTCATAGAAGGGAATATTCAACTCCTCTGCAAGCTTCTTTCCTATGTCGTGTCCGCCGCTGCCATATTGACGTCCAATCGTGATAATTGTATTATTTGCCATATATCCCAGCTCCTTTCCGGTTTCTGTTGTGTATATTATACAACACTTTTACAGAAAAGAAAACTATTATTTGTAACTGTTCAGCCATGCGGCTGAGAAAGGCAAAAACTCGGCGCAAGCTGGCTTGCAGAGAGGTTTTGTCTTTCTCAGACATAGGGCGCTTAGACAAATCGAGGATTTAGCCGCGTATGCGGCGGT
>CAUWNO010000240.1:0-2200 GCA_963559965.1 uncultured Lachnospiraceae bacterium
ATGGGAAAAAGAAATCTTCTCTTGACGACGCGCCTTATCTGAGGTACATTAAAGACAGAAAAACAGAATGTATGTTCGAGAACGGAGGTAAGGACGTGGAAGAGAGCGTTTATATTTCCATTGATCTGAAGTCGTTCTATGCTTCTGTGGAATGTATCGAGAGAGGGCTTGATCCCATGAGGACGAATCTGGTGGTGGCAGACAGAAGCAGGACGGAAAAAACGATCTGTCTGGCTGTTTCGCCTGCCCTGAAGAGACGCGGCGTTACTGGAAGACCCAGGCTCTTTGAGGTGGAACAGAGGGTGCGGGAGATCAACGCGGAACGGGCGTCTGAGGCGCCGGGAAGAAGGCTTTCCGGTTCATCCTGCGACGACGTATGCCTCAGGGAGAATCCTGGTCTGGCTGTAGCCTATCTGACGGCTCCTCCGAGAATGTCTCTCTATATTGAGTGGAGCGCTAAGATTTATCGGGTTTATCTGAAGTATATCGCGCCGGAGGATATGCATGTATATTCCATCGACGAGGTGTTTATTGACGCCTCGGATTACCTGAAGACCTACAGTCTTTCAGCAGAAGAGCTGGCGCGGAAGATGATTCTTGATGTGCAGGAAGAGACGGGGATTACGGCGACGGCGGGTATCGGAATGAATCTTTATCTTGCCAAGGTGGCTATGGATATTGTGGCAAAGCACATGCCTCCTGACGAGAACGGCGTGCGGACGGCTGTGCTGGATGAAATGAGATACAGGAGACTTCTCTGGACTCACAGACCGCTGACAGATTTCTGGAGGGTCGGAAGAGGTTATGCGGCGAAGCTGGAGGAACACGGACTTTTTACTATGGGCGATATTGCCCGGTGTTCTCTGGGAAGCAGCGGTGAAATTCATAATGAGGAACTTCTTTACCACCTGTTCGGCGTAAATGCAGAGCTGCTGATCGATCACGCATGGGGCTGGGAACCCTGCCGGATGGAAGATATACGGGCGTATCGCCCGGAGTCGGCAAGTATCTGCTCCGGTCAGGTTCTGCAGTGTCCCTACACCGCGGAGAAGGCGCGGATGGTGGTAAGAGAGATGACGGATCTTCTGGCTCTTGATCTGGTGGACAGGAGACTTGCGACAGATCAGCTTGTTCTGACGATAGGATACGACAGAGAGAATCTCAGGGCACAGACTGCGGAAGGCGGCTACGGAGGAGAGACGGTGAAGGATCGCTATGGGCGGCTGATACCTAAGCATGCGCACGGTACGGTAAATCTGAAAAGCCATACATCCTCGGCGCAGGAGCTTTTGGACGCTGTGACAGAGCTTTATGACAGGATTACGGATAAACGTCTTCTCGTACGCCGCGTAAATATTTCTGCGAATCACATTCTAGAAGAAGATAAGATTCCGGAAGCAGAAGAAGCGTATGAGCAGCTGGATCTGTTTACAGACTACAGGGAAGAGGAAGAACAAAGAAGACATAAAAAGGAAGAGCTGGAGCGCGAGAGAAGGATGCAGGAGGCGATGCTCTCTATCAGAAAAAAATTTGGAAAGAATGCGATTCTGAGAGGGGTGAATCTGGAGGAGGGGTCGACGCTCAGGGACAGAAACAGTCAGATAGGGGGACACAGGGCTTGAGAGAAGAGAGATTTCCGTATGAAGACATAATCGGACTGGCACATCCTGTCTCACGGACGCATCCTCCTATGTCCCTTCGGGAGAGGGCGGCGCAGTTTTCTCCCTTTGCTGCTCTGACAGGGCATGGAGACGCCGTGAAAGAGGCTGCGCGCCTGACGGAGGAGAGACCGGAGCTTTCGGAAGACAGGAAGGAAGAGCTGGACAGAAGCATCCGTCTTCTGGAGCAGAGAATAAAAGAGAAGCCGTACGTTCTGGCGGAGTGGTTTCGCCCCGACAGTCGGAAGGAGGGCGGCTCCTGCATTACGGTCCGTGGAAGGGTGGAAAGGCTTGACCGATATCAGAGAGAGCTTGTCCTGGAGGATGGAAACAGAATTCCCATAGAAGAGATATGCAGGCTGGAAGTGCAGGAAAACAGGGCGGAAAAAGAGGTAAAAAAATAATTTTAACTATTCAGCCATGCATCTCGGATTTACGCAGCTAACGCTGCTCACCGCCGCATACGCGGCTAAATCCTCGATTTGGGCTAAGCGCCCTATGTCTGAGAAAGACAAAACCTCTCTGCAAGCCAGCTTGCGCCG
>CAUWNO010000241.1:0-2197 GCA_963559965.1 uncultured Lachnospiraceae bacterium
GAGCTTCTGAAAAAATCGTATGCGCTGATTAATGAAGAGCAGATTCGGCGTGTGGCAAAATTCATATCGGAAAAGAAAAATATTTTTATTTATGGAAAAGGTTTTTCGGGTGTGGCAGCGAAAGAGTTACAGCTTCGTCTGATTTGTATTGGCATCCACGCGCATTATATTACGGATAGTTATCTGATGGCGATGAATTCTGCACTGATTACATCGGATAGTCTGGTGATCGGTATATCCGTCAGCGGAGAAACAAAAGAAATTTTTTATTCGCTGGAAAAATCTAAAATTCAGGGAGCTGGAACGGTTGCCATTAGTTCTATTCATATGAAACAATGGGATACCTATTGTGATGAAGTTCTGCTGATTCCCACAAAAGAAAATTTAACGCTGGGGAAACTGATCTCTCCGCAGTTTCCGATACTTATTTTGTTTGATGTTTTATATAGCAATATTCTTCGTTATGATCAGAAACTAAAAACAGGATTTCCTGAATTTATACGTGCGGAGTTGAATGCTATTGCGCCTACTTTTGAGTGAAAACAGGAGAAGGAAGGAGAGATCGTATGCACAGAGGCGGTTTTTCCTTGACAGAAAGAGAATGATTGGATAAAATAGTAGAGGTTACAGACTTATATAAATTCATAATCGGTTGAATGTTTCTACCGGCTGCCGTAACAGCTGACTATAAGCCGTCCGACAAGGGACGACTGTATCAGTTTGAGAGGCGGTCGGTTTTTATTTTCAATATTTATTTTATGGGAGGTAAGCAAAATGGAAAAACGAGACGTATTAATTATTGGAGCGGGTCCGGCTGGCATTTTTACAGCTCTGGAGCTTTTGAAGCAGGGCAGTAAAAAGAGCATCACGATTGTGGAGAAGGGAAAGCCGGTAGAGAAAAGATCCTGTCCGAAGGCGAAGACGAAAAAATGTGTCGGCTGCAAGCCTTACTGTGATATCACAACAGGATTTTCAGGAGCAGGAGCTTTCTCTGACGGAAAGCTGTCTCTGAGCTATGAGGTGGGCGGTGATCTGCCGACTCTGATTGGAGAAGACTTTGCACAGGAGATGATAGACTACACAGATAAGATTTATCTGGAATTCGGTGCCGATACAAAGGTGGAGGGCGTCGGAAATGAAAAAGAAGTAAAGGATATCAGAAAACGGGCGATTCAGGCGGGGCTTAAGCTGGTAGACTGTCCGATCCGTCATCTGGGAACAGAGAAAGCCCAGGAGATTTATCACAGAATCGAGCAGTATCTTCTGGATCATGGCGTGGAGATTCTGTTTGGCTGCCACTGCCGCGATTTGATTGTAGAAGATGCTGTCTGCAAGGGAGCGGTTCTGGAGGATGCAGGAAAGGAAACGAACGAGAGAGCCGTCTATGCGGATCATGTGATTGTAGCCACAGGGCGCAAGGGTGCGGACTGGCTTGAAAAGCTCTGTGAACAGCATGATATTGCGCATCAGCCTGGAACGGTGGATATCGGCGTGCGCGTCGAGGTGCGCAACGAGATTATGGAGGACGTCAACAATATCCTGTATGAATCGAAGCTCATAGGCTATCCGCTTCCGTTTAAGAATAAGGTGCGCACCTTCTGCCAGAATCCCGGAGGCTTTGTAAGCCAGGAGAATTACGACAATGATCTGGCTGTGGTCAACGGTCATTCCTACAAAGACCTGAAGTCAAATAATACGAATCTTGCAATTCTCTGTTCTCACAATTTCACGCATCCCTTTAACCAGCCGATTGCCTATGCGCAGAAGGTGGGAGAGCTGACAAATATGCTTGGAGACGGCAAGATTCTTGTTCAGCGCTACGGAGATATTCTGGGCGGCAAGAGAACGTGGCAGAAGGAGCTGAGCCAGTCGAACGTGCGCCCGACGCTCCCCGACGCAGTGGCAGGAGATATTACGGCGGCGATGCCTTACCGCGCGATGACAAATATTATCAATTTTATTCAGGCAGTTGATCACGTTGTGCCCGGCTTTGCTGCAAACGAGACGCTTCTTTACTCGCCGGAGCTTAAGTTCTACAGCAACCGGATTAAAATGACGCCGGAATTTGTGACAAATATCAGAGGGCTTTACTGCCTCGGAGATTCCAGCGGATGGACGAGAGGGCTTATGATGGCTTCCGTCATGGGCGTTCTGATGGGACGCAGGCTTTCTGAAAAATAGAAACGAAAAAACCGGC
>CAUWNO010000242.1:0-2153 GCA_963559965.1 uncultured Lachnospiraceae bacterium
TTCCTTCCTTATAAGCCTTCGTCTAAAGATAACCAGCTCAAACAATATCAGCGGAAAAAACGGAATACGCCGAAAACGCGGCCGAGAATCTGGCAGTCCGGTACAATAATCGGGTCCATAGAATCATTCTCTGGCTGCAGACGGATATGATCTGCTTCGCGGTAGAAGGTCTTCACCGTTGCAGAATCGTCTACAAGAGCTACCACCATATCTCCATTCTGAGCCGTCTGACACTGCTCCACGAGAATCGTGTCGCCGTCAAAGATTCCTGCGTTTACCATGGATTCTCCCTGGACTGTCAGCATAAAGCACTGCTCATTCGGCATGAACTCCATGGGAATCGGAAAATAGGAATCAACATTCTCAACGGCAAGAATCGGTTCGCCTGCGGCTACCTTGCCCACAATCGGAACATTCACGACCTCTCTGCGCACCAGATTGAAATTGTCGTCTATAATCTCTATGGCGCGGGGCTTCGTCGGGTCTCTTCTGATATAGCCGTTCTTCTCAAGGGTCTCAAGATGTGAGTGGACGGACGAAGTCGACTTTAAATCTACAGCTTCGCAGATATCGCGCACCGACGGGGGGTACCCTTTATTTAAAATCTGTGATTTAATATACTCCAGAATCTCGGACTGCTTTTTGGAAATCTTCCCATAAGCCATGTTCTGTTCCTCCTTATATAATAGTATTATAAAATACGAAACGGATGTTCGCTATTTTCTTTCTACAGTATAACATATGTTCGATTTCAATGCAAACAATTCTAATTGTAAACTTTGCATGAATAGCTCTTTTTTTATCTGGCATCTTGTTACAATCTGTGATATAATTGTTACAAAATAGTTAAGTTAAACAGGCAGGAAAACAGTAAGCGTACCTCAGACACCTAAGCTTTTCCAGCCGAATACAGAGGAAGGAACAGGACAGATGAAGAAACGATTAACATGGATTCTGCTGACAGCAGGTCTCGTATGTCTTCTGGGCGCTGCCGGATGCGGAAAGGACGAAAAAGACGCCGTTGCAGACAGCTTTTCTACAGAAGATGAGGTTGTAGCCGAAGAAGAGGACAGCGAAGAGGAAGAACCCGAAGAAGAAGAGGAGATTGCTCCCGAAGGAATGTACCGCAGTGAGCTGACAAATGAATGGATCAGCGAAGATCTGAAAAATCAGCGTCCGATTGCTGTTATGGTTGACAATGAGAAAATTGCTCTTCCCCATTACGGACTGACACAGGCTGACATTGTCTATGAAATGATGAACAGCACCTTAAACGACCAGATTACACGTTTTATGGTACTTTATAAAGACTATGACAGCGTTGATCAGATCGGAAGCGTACGAAGCGTACGTCCTACCAACCTGATGATTGCTCCGGAATGGAACGCTATTGTCTGTCATGACGGAGGACCGTTTTATATCAACGCATTTCTGAACAATCCTTACGTTGATCATTTCAGCGGAACCTTTTCCCGTGTAAAGAACGGAAAACCGCGTGAGTTTACCGAGTATATTCTGCCCGGCGACATGAATAAGAATTTCTCTAATTCCAGCGTAGACAGAGAATATAACGAATATGCGCCCTCAGAACCTCATTTCGAGTTTGTCTCTGAGAAGAAGCCCACCGATCTTTCCGACAGATTTGGTGTTGCAGACTGTACGAAGATCGATCTTCCGTTTAAGCATAATGGTTCCGAACTGAATTACGATGCGGAATCTCAGACCTATCTTTATTCCGAATACGGTTCTGCTCATCTTGATCCCGGAAACGGTAACAAGCAGCTTGCATTTAAGAATGTAATTCTTCAGAAAATGTCCTACAACCAGCTGGATTCCCATGGATATATGGTATGGAACTGTCTGGCAAGCGGAATGGACGGATATTTCATCACAAACGGCAAGATGATACCGATTACCTGGAGCAAAAGCTCGGATCAGGATCGCACAATTTTTTACGATATGACGGGCGATGAAATCAAGCTCAATACAGGAAAGACCTACATCGGCTTTGTGGGAGACGATGTGTGGAGCGAGCTTGTAGTAGAATAAAGCGACCAGCCAGGTTCTTTACAGCATTCCTTACATAGAAGACCTTATATAGAAGACAGAACTGAAAGACAGAATATAAAAACAAAACAGACATAAAAATGCGC
>CAUWNO010000243.1:0-2128 GCA_963559965.1 uncultured Lachnospiraceae bacterium
CGGGTTGCGCATGAAAAATCAGAGGCGTGGTGGGTTCTGTTAATATTATTATACAACTTTTGAGGTTACTGTCAAGATTTCTTTTACAAGGAATTCACAAAAAAATTCACTCAAAAACGAAGCTGTTACTCCAGCAAAAGATTCATTTACTGGAGTAACAGCCAGGCTTTCTTTTCGTCAGCTCTTTTTTGTTTTTTACAGTAAATCCGGTTCCTTTCTCCGGATATAGGTTTCCAGTGTGTAGCGATCCACCAAAGCGGCAGCTGTTCCCTGGCGCGTGGTGCTCAGTCCGGCTGCATATCCTGCTATTTTGGCGGCAGAAAGAAGATTGTAGCCATAGAGAAGATAGGAGACAAGGGCGCAGATAAAGGCGTCCCCGGCTCCGGAGCTGTCGACGGAGACGACGTCTATAGCAGGGAGAGCGCAGGTAAGTTCTTCTGAACGGATATAGCATCCCTGTGCGCCGAGGGTGACGATGACGGTGCGGATTCCGCAGGACAACAGGTAATCAGCTTTTTCTTCCATACTTTGTTCTCCGGGACAGATTTCGTTCAGTTCGTCCAGATTGGGAACGAGGATATCTGTGAGCTGGAGAAGCCGGGGAGGAAGGAAAGAGCAGGCGCTTGGTTTGAGAACGGTGGTCAAACCGTATTTTTTTGAAAGTTCTGCTGCCCGGATAAGCGCGTCCACAGGCACTTCTGTCTGCATCAGGCAGAAGCTTGCGTTTGCAAATAGATATTCGCAGCAGGAGACGTATTCTCCGGAAAGCGTGTTATTTGCTCCCGACATAATGGAAATCATAGAATTTCCGTCTTCCTGAACAAAAATATACGCCTGACCTGTTTTCTGCCCCTTGCAGCGCTTGATTCCAGAGGTGTCGGCAAGATAATTTCTGGCATATTCATACAGAATATCTGCATCTGCGTCGTCCCCGACGCATCCGATTGCACAGGCGCTGTGCCCAAGCTTGGAAAGCCCGATAGTTTCGTTAATGCATTTTCCTCCGGGAATCGTGACAGAGGCGGGAGAGGTGACGGTCTTTCCGGTATGCGGAAGCTCCTTGAAGCTCATATAGTTGTCGATATTGATACTTCCAAGAGAAATCACCTTTTTTATACGGGAATGATAAGGGATATCAATGGATTCTGTATGATTAAGATGAAAATCAGGAAGTGCCTCCGGCTCGAGTGTTCTTTTTTCCACAGTCTGGATCAGGAGATTCGTGATACGGCGGGCGAACGCCTTATAGGGAATCTGGACGGCGGAAACAGAAAGACAGGAGAATGGCTGTGTATCAGCTTCCAGAGTTACGACAGAGAGATCGCAGGGAACCGAGTAGTGAAGGGCTTCGGCTTCCCGTATCAGCCGCGCGGCGTCAGCATTATGGAAAACGATAATTCCGCTGAACAGGCGGCTTGCCAGCCGTCCGGACGGAAGACCGTCCTCTTCATAGAAAGTAAGCTCGTCATTCAGAGGAAGACTGTGTTCAAACAGTGCCTGCTGGTAACCGAGAAAAAAATCACAGGCTTTTTCAGAGTGGTCGAGCAGGCAGGCAATATCGGTGTGTCCGGCTTTTATCAGTGCTTCCGTAGCGGTGAACCCCATTTTGCGGAAATCAAGATTCTGCGCCTGACTGCTGGAGCTGTTAAAGAGAAGATAGGGAATTCCGGCAGATTCCAGCTGTTCGGCTGCTGACAGAAAGTCTTCGCATACAGGTTCCCAGAGAATTCCGTCTACATGCAGGTTAATGAGAGCCGAAAGGTTTTTCTTTTCATTTTCTGAGGAGCTGCAGCTTTCACGGAAAATAACAGAATAGCCGTTCTTCTGAGCTGCTTCCAGAATGCTTCCTGCATAAAGACTGATGGAGTCCGCCGTACGCAGGATAACTCCGATACACAGACTTTTCGCAGCGTAGGAAGTCATAATAGAAGCATAGGGTTTATAGTTGTATTCTTTGGCGATCTGCAGCACATGCTCCCGTGTCTCCGCACGGATACTTTCATCCTTTCCGTTCATGATTTTTGATACGGTGGAGACAGATACTCCGGCAAGCTTGGCAATTTCGCTGATAGTCATAGTTCATTTACCTGTTCTTTCTTTAAGTGATATCTGTATTATACAATGGAAA
>CAUWNO010000244.1:0-2089 GCA_963559965.1 uncultured Lachnospiraceae bacterium
GTATTCTGACGTATCCAGTTCAAAGGCAGAGCACACACAATACGCGACTGACTCAGCCTCAAATGTTGATGTATCCATTTGAGGCGTTATATCCATGTTTTTATAATGTTGATCTTTTAAACTATTTCCCATAATTCCTCACTTTCTTGTACAAAAGATGAGCATTATCAGATACGCTATTCTTAGGTTTTCCCCTCAGATGGGAATCCGGAAAGGAGCGCATTTGATATGCAAATAAACTATTTAGATGCTGTTTCATCAGTTCTCAATATGATGAAGCAGCCTGACAGTGCATGTAAAAATATAGACATGCATAGAACCTGTTACACTACATTTTTCAAGTACCTGATGGATAATGACATTCCTTTTTCTATGGATGCCGCACTGGACTGGCTTGAGATTAAGAAACTGGAAATTTCCTACGAGGCGTGTTCCCAATATAGAAATGCCCTGTTCCGCCTTGAGCATTACCTGATTTTTGGGGATATCAAAAGTCCTTTCTGCCGTTCGGAAGACAGCTTTTTCTGCAGGAGCGGAATGTCGGAATCCTTTTTCCGTCTGACATATGAGCTGGAAGAATACTATGCGGCCAGCCAAAACCCCGGCTATTACCATACGTATTCCGTTGCCATAAAAGAGTTTTTCCGGCTTGCGACGTCCCTTGGAATTACAGAGCCGGAAGCAGTAACCATAGATACTCTTATCGAATACTGGAATACTTACTGCAAATCCTGCAGTTCTTCCGGCAGACGCCAAAACGCCGTATGCGCTATGACGGCGCTTATGAAATACCTTCACCGCCGGGGTGATGTGCCGGAGTGCTATCAGCTGGTTCTTTTTGGTGGGAACGCTGAAATACTGCCGGGTATGAGGCTTCCAAAAACAGGCGTCGCATTTCATCCCAGTGTACCCCTTGAACATAAAGCGGAAGAATATCTTGACGCTCTGAATGATTGGAAATACATGGAGTCATCAAAAGCTGTTTACCGCAATGATTTCACCTGGTATTTTATGTTTTTGGAACTTAACCGTCTGGAACATTCACCAGAAACTGTAACCCTATGGACAGATATGCTTCCGGATTGTCCGGATCAGGCCAAAGCCGGCAATTCCATATCGGCCCGCCGTTCACACACGATCAGAATGTTTGGGAAGTATCTCCAGGGCACAATGGAATCTAACATAACTGCAGGCCAAAAGCGTGCGTCCGACCAACTCCCGTCATGGAGCAAAACCATTCTTGATGGTTTTATAGAGAGCCGCAGGCGGGATGGGATGGCCAATAATACACTTACCATGTGCAGAGCTGCCGGATGCAGTTTTTTCAAATATCTTGAAGACAACGGGATAGATCATCCAATGTCCATAACGCCGGATGTGGTGAAAGCATTCCATAACCAGGATGTCCACTCGACCCCGGAGAGTAAAAATGCATATGGGTCTAAACTCCGCCAGCTTCTGCGGTACATGGCCGGCCAGGATCTGGTTTTGCCGACACTTGTTTTTGCGGTATCCGCAGGCTGCGCTCCCCATCGCAGCATCGTTGATGTCCTGAGCGATGATATGGTTAAGAAAATATATGAATACCGTGAGAAAGCCTCCACCCCCATAGAACTCAGGGACACAGCCATGGTTATGCTCGGACTCCGGATGGGTATCAGGGGCGCAGACATCCTAAAGCTCCAGGTAAATGATTTCGACTGGAAAAATAAAACGGTCTCCTTCATCCAGCAGAAAACAAGAAAAGCAATCACGCTTCCAGTACCGACAGACGTAGGTAATTCAGTATATAAATACATCATGGATGGGCGTCCGGAATCGGCTGCCGCAGGTAACGGATATATATTTATCCGCCATCAGGCGCCATATATCCCGCTTAAAGTTACAACGGCATGCCGCGGGGCTTTAAAAAGAATACTTGCCGAATATGGTTTTGAACTGTCTGCCGGCCAGGGCTTCCATATGACACGGAAGACATTTGCCACAAGAATGCTCCGGGCAGGCAACAGGCTTGATGATATTTCTAATGCCCTTGGGCATGCACGTCAGGAAACTGCTGAGGTATATCTTGAACGTGACGAAGATAAAA
>CAUWNO010000245.1:0-2087 GCA_963559965.1 uncultured Lachnospiraceae bacterium
CATAACTGGCCAGTTTTCGTTTGGAATCTTAGAACAATCTGTATCCCAGTCTATTCCAAATTTTTTATATAATTTAATCAATAATTCTTCCAGCACTGCACGCTTTCCTGTTGACATTTCTCCCGGAAGATAAAGTGTAAAGAATGCACGTAAATTCTGGATGTGAAGAGCCATTTCAGACACTTCTTTATCTTCATAGAACTGTTCATCTTCCCACTCTTCTTCTGTAGTCGGTTTAGGACTGCTTCGTATTTGCAGGGGATTAATACGCCCTGTTGTTCCGCCAGAGCAATCTATAACTTCACCGTCTATATCTGGGTCATTGGCAAGCGAAATGTATTCCTTTTCCGCGTCGAACACGATAATTTTTCGTCCCAAAGCAATTTCATAAGCAAATATTTTTTTCATGATTGTTGATTTTCCGACGCCTGGCAAACCTGTGATAAACCAGTTAGAATTAACCCTGTCTTTGTTTCGCAGCCATTGATTAAGAATAACCAGTCTGTCGTTGATTGTTGTCCCTAAAAAATAGCCGTCTGGATCATTAATTCCTGCAGCTGCCATTGGAAAACCGCCTGTAAACGTAGAAATAGGAATATTACGTTCCCCTACATTACTTACTTCTGCACAGTTGGGTCTCCCGTAAGGAGCGATCGCTTGTAAAGCCTGCTTTTGCCTGAAACGTAAAAGCATCATATTACAGCCAGATATAGATACAGCAGAACTTACACGTTTAATACGACTTTCGAGTTCCTCTTTTGTGGGAGCCTGTACATGAAGCATAATATTAAAATAACCCACAGGCTCTTTTTCCACTGCTAATCGGTTAATGAGAATTTTCAAATCAGTAATTGCTACTTCTAACTGCTGTTTTTCTGCCTCATCGCGTGTAGTCTCTTTTTCCGCCTTCAACTCACGAATTTTTTTGTTAAAAATCTGTACCATACGCGCTGAATCAGTGTATCGGAATTCTATCGTAGCACTTGTTCCTTCTAAGTTACAAAGATCTGCAAGCCAGCCGTAATCTACTTTTTGGGGATAATATGAGATTGTATAAATTTTTCCATAATTTTCACCGATATGTGCACTTGTCGCATCTATTTCGATCCCACTTGGTGTAATAAGATTCAAAATATTTTTATTAACAGTTTCTTCAACAGACATCGGTTTTTCAATCTTTTTCTTTTTCATAATTATTTCCTTATCTGTGCTATTGGAACATATGAAGCATTATTATCTACATGAATATATGATATCTGATCGCTATTCCCGAAAAGATTACACAGCTTTATGATCTGCTCATATTCTAATATTTCTGTTCGGATTCCTGCTTCCTCATAACATTCTTTTATGCTATTCAGCCTTTCTAAAATCTCACTTTCTGCATTTTCAACACTCTTTCCTGCTTCCTGCCAGATTTTAATAAAATGCTGATGCTCAAAGTTCTCGCCTGATGTAGATAGTTCAACCGCCTCCATTATCATCTCAGACAGTAAATTCCGTCGCCCTATGCTGTCCAATTCACTCTGATAGCACTGTTTTAAATAATTTTTATACGAATCCAAATCGATTTCTCGTGGGAAACATTGATAAACAAAATCTTTTTTCGGAAATGAACGGGCAAGCAGCGTTGTTTTTTCATCTTTATCGGCTTCCCCAAGTAAATCCAGATTATAGTGATGAATCAGGATATATCCATATACATAACCATCTCTTGTGTACAGATACTTTCCTTTTATATTTTTTACATTCGTAAATTCATTGGCTGTTTCCTGTAATTGTTCCTTTTTCATTTTCTGCATCTCCATAGCTGTTCAAGTATTTGTAATAATACCTTTTCTGCATCTGTTTGCTTTTGCGTATAATTTTTATTTTGTCAATCAAATTTTCGTTATACATGTCGCGCCTGAAGATAAAAACAGTAAGTACAATAATTCCAAAGGCAAGTAAAACAGCTGTCACCATGTTTTTTTGAAAAAAATAATAAATCACACTTACAACAATACCCAAAATCGCCGAAATACCTGTAATGACTAACTCATTTTTTCCATAAGCTCTTATATAATCATCACTGTCTAAAATTTTGG
>CAUWNO010000246.1:0-2074 GCA_963559965.1 uncultured Lachnospiraceae bacterium
CAGCCCGTCACCGTAACGATTCGTCTTGTGAGTGGTTTTCCTCCCAAAAGCATATCGGCTGCCGCCCGCGCGGTTCCCACATTGGAAATAATTGCACCTGCATCAGCCGGAAGACCTCCCATGGGCACTTCCCGCCCAAGAACTGCCTGTACCAGCTGTCTTTCGCCTCCCTGCGGATACATAGTCGGAAGCGCCTTAATTTCTATCTGTTCTTCTCCTCCCATACGGCCGGACTCTCTGCTTTCCTGAAGCGCTCTCTCAAGACACGCTATCGCTTCCGGCTTGTTATCCTCTACACAGATAACAGCTTTTTTTGCTCCTGAGCCTTTCAGAAGAAGGCGTACGCCGTTTAACAGGGCAAAGCTTTCCTCCAGCATCAAACGGTAATCACAGGTCAGAAACGGTTCGCACTCGGCTCCGTTAATCAGGACAGCGTCTATCTCTTTGTCCGTCTCATATTTCTTATGCGTAGGGAAGCCTGCTCCTCCCATACCTGTCAGTCCTCCGTCGCGTATTCCTGCCAGAATATCCTCTCTGGAGAACGCCTGAACATCGACGGCTTCTCTGCGGTAAGCGCCCTGTTCTTCAGCGTGTTCTTCTTCTCTTTGAATCCGGCATGCCAAAATACTGCGTCCCTGATTCATAACCTCTTTTATCTCCAGAACGGTTCCGCTTACGCTTGCATGAAGCGGAGCAGCCATAAATGCCGCCGGCTTTCCGATAAGCTGTCCCTCCCGGACATAGTCTCCCGGCTGCACCAGAAGCTCACATTTTCCGCCAAACGACTGCTCGGACAAAATTGTGACCGTCTCAGGCCAGTACTCCTTTACAGCCGCGTACATGGAAAGAGCCTTATCCGACCCGTCTGTCGGATGAACTCCGCCGGGAAATGCACGTTTTCCTTTTTGCATCATACTTTGTTTCTCCTATTTTCTATCTTTGTTAAAAGATTCACGCAGTAATACTATCATAAGCTCCTGCGTTTGACAAGGTTATTTCTTTCCAGCTCCATAAGGAATCCGATTCAGAATCAGCTGCGCACAGATGCCTGTAAATGCGCCGGACAGACAGCCTGAGACAAGAAGGAAGGGAAACCATGTAAAAACCCCTGCCGTCTGCGTGACAAGCGCCGCCACCGTAATCTGTCCCAGATTGTGAAGCACAGCTCCAAATACACTGGCAAGCCAGAGACTGCTTTGCGGAATCACCTTCTTAAGCCCCAGCATTCCGAGCAGACAGAGAACACTTCCTGCAAAGCTGTATAAAAGTGTCGACATCATGCCGCTGAAAACCGCTCCGAGAAAAATCCTCGTAAATACGAGCATCGCCGTTTCACGGGGACTGTAATGGTATACAGCGTAAACGGTGATAATATTCGCCAGACCCAGCTTTATTCCCGGAACAGGAATCGGATTGGGAATCTGAAGCTCTACCACGAAAATAATAAGAGCCACGGCTGTCAGCATCGCCAGTTCGGTTATTCGTCTTACCTTCACAGTCTTCCTCCTTATCCCGCAACGGCGTCCATATTCGACGGCGTCTCTGCCGGTTCTATCACAAGGCGGTTCGGAAGACAGACAATGGGTGCTGCCGAGCCAAGCCAGCCCATACCGACGCAGATCTGATCCGGACAGTCTGCTTCCAGGACGCGGATCTTATGATCCCGGATTTCTATTTTATTATGCCGTCCCTCATATTCCACCTCTATCACCCGATCCTCTTCCTTTTCCAGATCGAGCTGATACAGAATTTTCCCATCCCGGACAATATTTACAAGACTGCTCTGCGGCTTTCTCATTACCAGAATACTTCCTGCAATTCCCGCCGCCAGCAGGACTGCCGCAAGTAAAAAAGGCCATATTTTGCGCTTCATACTCCTCTTCCTTTTCTGAAAATTCGTGTTCTAATATATTAGAATTTCCGCCTCTTGTCAATAAAAAGCTAAGATTCCTTACTGCATATTTTTTCCGCGTCTACATATAATAAATATAATAATAGGGACATACCTGTCCTTTCGCGAGGTGATATCATGATTCAGCATTATCCTTTTGAGCTTCTTCCCCTTCCCTATCTT
>CAUWNO010000247.1:0-2057 GCA_963559965.1 uncultured Lachnospiraceae bacterium
TTATTCCGCCTGCCCCTGTGAGCCGCGCAACAGAAGAGTAGCGCTCTCTGAAAGAAGCGAGGCGCGCTCTTACACGCTACTCATCAAGCGCTTCTTTTACTTTCTCAAAGAAATTCTTCTTTCCTTTTCCTGCCTTTCCGCCCGCCTTTGCGCCGCTTACAATCTCGTCATAAGCACGGAGGGCTTCCTTCGCCTCTTTGCTCAGCTCTGTGGGAACCTGAACAACAAGCGTCACGAAATGATCGCCGCGGACGTTTTTGTTTCGGGTAGAGGGTACGCCTTTCCCTTTAAGCCGTACGCGCGTATCGGTCTGCGTACCCGGCTTTACATCGTATTCCACTTCTCCGTCTACCGTCTTGATACGAATTGTACCGCCCAGAGTCGCCGTTGCAAAGCTAATCGGAACTGTCGAATAAATATCCATATCCTGACGCTGGAAGACAGGATGACGGGCTGCAATAACTTCTACAAGAAGATCTCCTCTCGGACCGCCGTTGACGCCGGGTTCTCCCTTGCCGCGAACACGGACGCTTTGTCCTGTATTTACGCCTGCCGGAATGGATACGGAAATCTTTTTCTTACTTGCAATATAACCGCTTCCATAGCAGTCGGGACACTTTTCTTTAATCACCTTTCCTGTTCCGTTACAGTCCGGACACGAACGAACGTTCTGAACCATACCAAACAGGGACTGCTGCGTGAATACAACCTGGCCTTTACCGCCGCATTTAGGACAGGTTACCGGTGAGGTTCCCGCTTTTGCTCCCGTTCCATGGCAGGATGCACACTCATCCTTAAACGTCAGCTCTACTTCCTTTTCACAGCCAAAGATTGCTTCCTCAAAAGTAAGGCGAACCTGCGTACGCACATTAGCTCCCTGCATCGGTCCGTTATTCGGTCTTCTGCTGCGGCCGCCTCCAAAGAGATCTCCGAAGATATCTCCAAAGATATCTCCCATGTCTGCTCCTGTAAAATCAAAACCGCCAAAGCCTCCTGCTCCGCCTGCGCCTCCGTCAAATGCCGCATGTCCGAACTGATCGTACTGACGGCGCTTATCCGGGTCGCTTAAGACAGCATACGCCTCGGAAGCCTCTTTAAATTTCACCTCGGCATCCTTATCTCCGGGGTTCATGTCCGGATGATATTTTTTTGCCAGCTGGCGGTACGCCTTTTTAATTGCTGCGTCATCTGCATTTTTATCTACGCCCAGAACCTCGTAGTAATCTCTTTTCTGCTCTGCCATTCTTTTATCTTCCTCTTTTTTTCATCTATGCTTTCATGCAAAACCCAGGGAAAGCCTCCGTTTTCCGGCTGCCTTCCCTGGATACTTTTCACTTTATCAGGTCTTATGCTCGGGAGCTTTCACGCTCCTTCCGCTTTTATACCTCTCTGTAATCTCCGTCTACTACGTCGTCAGCTGCTCCTGCGCCTGCATCCGGTCCCGGTCCTGCCTGACCTCCTGCCGCACCCTGTGCTGCCTGAGCCTGCTCATAAACCTTTGCAAATACCTTCTGCGCTGCATTCATCAGCTTTTCCTTGCCTGCCTTCAGCTCGTCAAGGTCTGCGTCTGAAAGCTCCGGCTGATCCTTTGTTCTTTCAAGAACCGCCTTGAGAGATGTCAGCTCTGCCTCTACTGCTGACTTATCTGCCGCATCGATCTGCTCTCCTACCTCTTCCAGGGCCTTCTCTGTCTGGAATACCATAGAATCTGCATCGTTTCTTGCATCGATACCTTCCTTACGCTTCTTATCCTGAGCTTCAAACTCAGCAGCTTCCTTTACTGCCTTTTCAATATCGCTGTCAGACATATTGGAGCCTGCTGTAATCGTAATATGCTGCTCCTTTCCTGTTCCCAGGTCCTTTGCAGATACGTTTACGATACCGTTCGCATCAATATCAAAGGTTACTTCAATCTGCGGAACTCCACGTCTTGCGGGCGGGATTCCGTCAAGACGGAACTGACCGAGAGACTTATTGTCTCTTGCAAACTGACGCTCACCCTGTACGACGTTGATATCTACTGCTGTCTGATTATCTGCCGCTGTAGAGAAGATCTG
>CAUWNO010000248.1:0-2044 GCA_963559965.1 uncultured Lachnospiraceae bacterium
GATATGATTTCCTTGTGCAGACAGAGTCTGTCTGCACAAGGAACATACAAATAATTCTTATTGTGTCATCCCTTAAACTATTTTTTAAGTCTATATTTGCGGTTCTTATTTGCACCAGTTATCTCGATATCTTCCATTGTTGCCAAAATCCCTCTTGTTCGCTGAACACTTAAACCAAGAAATTCTGCAATATCCTTTGTTTTCGCCTCACCAGACTGTAAAAGAAATTCATATATCTTGGCAATGCTGTCCCTTGTTTTTGTCGCTTGTTTTTTATTGCCTGTTTTTATCGCTCGTTTTTTATCGCTTGCTTTTATCGCTTGCTTTTTCACAAATTCAAGCGTTAAAATTGTACGATCAGGGTCAAAACGTTCTTCAATTACCGGATCTTTCCAGTGGGCGTCTTCCCAGGTGTTGAATATATTGGGTACTCCACTGCCAGAACGTTCTCCAATATTAATCAGATTGAACATCTTCATTAAAGATTTGTTTCTCGGATCTGATTCTCCCCCTTTACGCATCTGTATCTTTCCGGTACGAATATATCCGGGATTTTCAAACACAATTCTCTTTGGTTCTTTTTTTATAACTACACCACGAGTACCATAATAATCCGCATTGATCAGACAATTGGCTAATGCTTCCCTTAATGCCTTGTGAACTGGTGTATCCTCAATTCGATCCCCACCCTGCATCGCAAGCAGTGTCTGGGTGCTACCCAGACCTTTTCTGCTTGTTGGGGCAATATCCCCAATCCCCTTGGATCAGCGCTCCGCGCTGGCTGTCTCACGTTCCGTTCGTGTATCTTCCGTATCCTTCTCCAGAATGGTTTTTACTGTTTTTTCTGCGATCTGGTACTTCTTCATTTCTTCCTGATACGTCCGGTAGTTCTTGTATGCTTCCCGCTTTTTCTCCAACACTTCCGTATACTCTGCGCTCAGTTCTTTGACCTTGGGTAGTTTCTTCAGTCCGGACTCATCAAAGAACTTCTTCGCCGCCATGTGGATTGCGATTTCTTCCCTATGCTCCTCCAGGAATTTCTTACTACGGCCAGACTTCCGGTACCTCTGATAAATCTCCCGGGTCTTTACATAGCTTACGATCTGTTTCTTCATTTCCCCGATTTCTTTCAGACAGTCATCACACTGGCGAATCGTATCCCGACAGGTATGATATTGCTCTGTTACTTCTCTGGTTCGCTCTATTAGTTCTTCCAGGCTTTCCAGATGGTTCTCTTTCAGAAATTCCATAGTATTGACCATTTGCTTCAAATTGAACACCTTAGCCCATCGCTCATACCCGGCCCCTTTGCCACTTCGCAGTTTTTCCTGAATGTCAATCAACATGCTCAGGCTGTTCTCACTCTGCCGATACTGCTTCTTTTTCTCGCTTTCCTCGATAATGGTGCTTTCCTGTTTTTCAAGAATTTCCTGTTCCCGGTATCCCTGCGGCAGGGAATCCAGACGGATATATCGCTTGGCTCCACTCTTTCGGAATGCTGCATGTTTCCCGCTCTTATACGCATACCCTTCTGCTTCCAACAGCTTCACAAACTCCCGGAAGTTTTTCGGTTTTTCTTCCAGTACACACTCAATGGCCTGGCACAGTTTTATCCGCTGGCTGGACTTCCCTGCATAGGGATTTTGGGTATTCCGTTCCCGGTAGGATTTCGGCTCAATGACCGACAGGCCATGCGCCAGGCAGATACGGTCGCTCACTTTCTGCAAGGCTCTTGCGGACAGATAAAAATCTTTGAACTTCCGCTCACAGTCCAAAGATACTGAATTATAAATGATATGATTATGAATATGTGCTTTATCTACATGGGTGCTGACGATAAAGGCATACTTTCCCTTTGTCCAGCTCATAGCCAGCTCGTATCCGACACGATTGGCTTCTTCTGCCGTAATCTCGCCCGGCTTAAAAGACTGCCGTATCTGATAGGCCACCACAGCCCGTTTCTGCTTTTTCCCTGTGATATGCTCATACTGCCGATGGGAAAGCAGGAACTCCTCAGAAACTGTTTTCGAATCACATTTGTAAC
>CAUWNO010000249.1:0-2032 GCA_963559965.1 uncultured Lachnospiraceae bacterium
GACTAAGGCTCATCTATCGCCTTCGGCTCTGTTTCGCCAAGTCTTATAACCCCTCGAAAATCTCGATGTCCGCGCTCTCTGCTGTCAGCTGAACGATAGCCTTTTTCGTCTTGGCTGTCTTTCCAACTACCATGCCGCGTCTCTTCTTCTTTCCATCCAGGTTCATGGTGTTTACGCTCTTTACCTTTGTTCCGGCAAACATCTTTTCTACTGCCTCTTTAATCTGAGACTTTGTTGCGTCTGTGTGAACCAGGAAAGTATACTTCTTATCAGCCATCACTTCCATGCTCTTCTCTGTGATAACCGGCTTCAGGATGACGTCGTAATACTTCAGATCTGCCATTATGCGTACACCTCCTCGATAGTCGCTACAGCGTCCTTGGTTACGATAACCTTGTTGTACTTCAGGATGTCGAATACGTTAATTGTGTTCGTCAGAGCCGTCTTTACTGTAGGAATGTTTCTTGCGGATAATACCACATTTGCATCATTGTCGTTCAGAACTACCAGAGCCTTCTCAACCTTCAGGTTATTCATTACGTTCTGGAAATTCTTTGTCTTAATCTCGTCGAACTTCAGCTCGTCAAGTACGATAAGCTTATTCTCAAGAACTCTGGATGTAAGAGCGGACTTGAGTGCCAGTCTCTTCTCCTTCTTGTTCAGACGAATTGTGTAATCTCTCGGTGTCGGTGCGAATACAACGCCGCCGCCCGTCCATTGGGGAGCTCTCGTTGAACCCTGTCTTGCATGACCGGTTCCCTTCTGTCTCCAGGGCTTTCTTCCGCCGCCGGAAACCTCGGAACGGGTCTTTGCTTTCTGTGTTCCCTGACGCTTATTTGCAAGCTGTGCTACAACGGCCATGTGTACCAGGTGCTCGTTTACTTCAACACCGAATACAGCATCGTTTAATTCCATTGTGCCAACTTCGTTTCCTTCCATATTGTAAACAGATACTGTTGCCATCTGTAAGTCCTCCTTTCCGCTAATAAAGATTATCTGCTAATCTTTACTGTTTCCTTAATAGTAACCAGAGACTTCTTGGGGCCCGGTACTGCGCCTTTTACAAGAAGCAGGTTCTTGTCTGCATCTACGCGTACAACCTCAAGATTCTGGATTGTAATCTTCTTGTGTCCCATCTGTCCGGGCATCTTCTTTCCCTTGAATACCTTGCTCGGGTCGGAGCATGCGCCGTTGGAACCAGCGTGACGGTGGAACTTGGAACCGTGTGCCATGGGTCCTCTGTGCTGTCCGTGTCTCTTGATAGCACCCTGGAATCCCTTACCCTTGGAAACAGCCGTCACATCAATCTTATCTCCAGCAGCAAAAATGTCTGCTTTGATCTCCTGTGCCAGAGTGTACTCCTCAGCATTTTCAAGTCTGAACTCTCTGACGTATCTCTTATAGGAAACGCCAGCCTTGTCAAAGTGGCCCTTAAGTGGCTTGTTCACCAGCTTTTCTCTCTTGTCCACAAAGCCAACCTGCACTGCGCTGTATCCGTCGTTCTCTTCTGTCTTAACCTGCGTTACTACGCAAGGTCCTGCCTGAAGTACAGTAACCGGTGTCAGCACGCCATGCTCGTTGAAAATCTGCGTCATTCCGACTTTTGTCGCTAAAATAGCTTTCTTCATTTCTTCTCCTCCTTATTTCTCTACAGCGGAACGCCCTGGCGTTCATTCTAGCTGAAGGAATTACTTTGTTTTCATTTTGATGTCGATGTATACACCAGCCGGCATCTCCAGTCTGGACAGAGCATCAACAGTCTTCTGGGTCGGTGTAATGATATCGATGAGTCTCTTGTGAGTTCTCTGCTCGAACTGCTCTCTGGAATCTTTGTACTTGTGTACAGCTCTCAGAATTGTCACTACCTCTTTCTTTGTCGGCAGGGGAACAGGACCGCTCACCTGCGCTCCGTTCTTCTTTACAGTTTCGATGATCTTCTTTGCGGATGCATCCACCAGCTGATGGTCATACGCTTTCAGTGTGATTCTCATTACTTGACTTGCCATAAAAAAAGTCGCCTCCTTTTCGTACT
>CAUWNO010000250.1:0-2020 GCA_963559965.1 uncultured Lachnospiraceae bacterium
CATAGACCCAGTTCATATGCAGCATCTTATAAATCAGGCTAAATTTAGGATTTGCCTTTACTTTTTTGACATTTTCCACGTTACTTATAAGATAATTCAAATGTCTGTATACGTTACTTCTGTAAACAAAATCTTCGTTGGAAAAATTAATAAAAATAATCACAGAAACCAGTTCTGTTTTCCACTTTATCGGCTGTTTTAAAAATGTAAAATGAATAAACGGCTGTACAAAGGAATTTTTCCCCCGTATCAGGCAAATTCCATTTTCTATTTCCTGTCCATATAATTCTATACTTTTATACAGCTTACGGGCTTCCTCCAAATCCAGCGTACAGCTATCGCACAGATGATTGAAAAGATGTTCATAATACATAGAACGTTCCTTCACACCCTCTAATTCCAACACCCAGTTTTCATCGATAATTTCATCAATATTAAAGCTGCCCTGCGGTATTTCAGTAATCGCCTGATACAGGTTCATGATATTTGAAAACATATTTTGGCACATGCGTACCTGTCTTACATATGGCGCAGCTTCCTCAACTGTTGTAGTGCTTACCACAATTTCATTTCCTGTAAACTTCATTTGCTTTATCTGAGAACGCGAACAAACATCGATACTATCAACCAAACCTCCAAACGCTGTTCTGATATGATTCACAAAAAACTCATTTTCTGCCCATGTCCTGTCATTTACAAACAGTATTTTCTTTTTAGAAGCGTAATCTTCCACTTCTATAGAAAACAACAAAGCAAGAGCCCCTACCTCCTGCTCGTTTAAATTTTTATACGGAAGTGCTTTTATCGCCTCATTTACTACATCTACCGCTATTGCCTGCTGACAGAAGATATCTTTTAATGTCGGCATATCTTCATAAAGCTTCAGTTTTTCCCTCCAGAACAATCCCATTAAATGACCTGCCAGCATTTCCAGCATTCTTCCCCAGTTTTTAAGCTTTATCTGAAATTTATCATTAATTTTATCCAGCATTTGCAAGGCAATATCATACATCTCTTTTGGTATTTCATATGCCTCATATTTCTTCTTACAGCAAATGACGCCTGCCACTACCTCAGTCTTATGTTCTCCCTTTTTTCCTTCAAATACATCATCTGCTATTTTACAGATTTTATCTGCAAGACTGTACTCTGTCCCCCTCCTCATCTCTGTTTCCGGCTGCTCATTTTTCTCATTATCTATAAAATCCAGACTCAAATAATCTGCCAGAAAACCAATTGCATTATCGGTCAGCTCAATCTGAAACTTCTCTGCCTCCTCTGAAATTCTGGTTTTCAATACCAGCCTTTTTCTTTGCAGATCCTGCAAATCCATCTGCAGCTTTTGCGCTATGCTTTCTTTATTCAGGAAAAGACATATGCAATTCCTTCTTGCCATTTCTGTACCAATAATGTAATACCCCTTATAAGGCGCCGTACATAATCCAATCCCAAATTTACCCAGCAGCGATTCCAAATACCGCATATCCTGACGAATCGCATTGATGCTGATAAACAGTTCCTCCGACAGCTTTTCCAGCGTAATCCTTTTTTCACAAAACAAAAGCTGCTTTAAAATAGCCTGCCTTCTCTTTTTCGCCGTATCATACGGCGCAGCCATCATCTGTTTTCGTTCTTTTTGAATCACATTTTTTAAAAACGTATAGTCCTTATGATTTTCTAACTTCAGCCGGTAACCCATGCCACTTTTAGACTCAAGACAGACATTGAATTTCTTCAATGCCTGTCTCAACTCTTTCATGTCCATTTTTACTGTCCTGCCGGAATATTTTACATGTCCGGACAGCTCCTCCGAGCTGATATAGTCCGTCTGTTCCAGCAGAATTTCCAGGTAATCCAACTGTCTGTTTGTTAAGAAGAATTCCTGTTTCATCTTTCTCAATCCACTTTTACGTGTACAATCTGTTCTTTCGCTTTTTCTACCAAAGTATCCAGATCCTTTTCTGTTACATTTCCCATTACCGCTTCTAAAATCAACGGCAGATTGATTCCGGCAACCACA
>CAUWNO010000251.1:0-2018 GCA_963559965.1 uncultured Lachnospiraceae bacterium
TTTTCTTCCTCTCCGGCTCCTGCCATCGGATATTCCGGCGATTTTCCCAGAACCTCCATAAATTCGTCGCCTGTAATCGTCTCTTTCTCGTAAAGGAACTTGGAAATCTCATGAAGCTTTCCCATGTTCTCTGTCAGAAGCTTTCTCGCCTTGTCATGCTGGGCTCTTACAAGCTCCACAACACGCCTGTCAATCAGAGCCGCCGTCTCCGGAGAGCAGGCAAGAGAAGTGTCGCCTCCCAGATACTGATTCGTCACCGTCTCCATCGCTACCATATCAAATTCTTCCGACATACCGAAGCGTGTAATCATCGCACGAGCGAGCTTTGTCGCCTGCTCTATATCGTTAGAGGCTCCTGTCGTGACAGAATGGAAAACCAGCTCCTCTGCCACGCGTCCGCCCGTAAGGGTGGCAATCTTATCCTCCAGCTCTTCTTTGGACATCAGATTATGCTCGCCTTCGTCTACCTGCATCGTATAGCCCAGTGCTCCCGACGTCCTCGGTATAATCGTGATCTTATGAACGGGAGCGGAATGCGTCTGCAAAGCGGCAACAAGCGCATGACCAACCTCATGATAGGCGACAATCAGCTTTTCTTTTCCTGAGAGTACCTTGTTTTTCTTCTGGTATCCGGCAATTACAACTTCCACGCTTTCTTCCAGGTCGCTCTGCACAACAAACTTTCTTCCCTGACGCACAGCGCGCAGCGCCGCTTCGTTAATCATATTGGCAAGCTCCGCGCCGGAAGCTCCCGCCGCCGCCCGCGCGATGGCGTTAAAGTCCACATTGTCGCCGATTCTCACCTTGCGCGCATGAACCTTGAGAATATCCTCCCGTCCCTGCAGATCAGGAAGCTCTACCGGTACTCTCCTGTCAAAACGGCCCGGTCTTAAGAGAGCCGGATCAAGAGATTCCGGACGGTTCGTTGCAGCCAGAATCATAACTCCTTTCCGTCCGTCAAAGCCGTCCATCTCTGTAAGGAGCTGGTTCAGCGTCTGCTCGCGCTCATCGTTTCCGCCCATTCCGGCGCCGTCACGCTTCTTTCCGATAGTATCAATCTCATCGATAAACACGATACAGGGCGCTTTTTCATTTGCCTGCTTGAAAAGATCTCTTACCTTTGCCGCGCCCATACCTACGAACATCTCTACAAATTCCGATCCGGATATGGAGAAAAACGGTACGTTTGCTTCGCCTGCAACGGCTTTTGCCAGAAGCGTCTTACCTGTTCCGGGAGGGCCTACAAGAAGCGCGCCCTTGGGCATCGAAGCTCCGATTTCCGAATACTTTGCAGGATTATGAAGAAAATCTACAATCTCTGTCAGAATCTCCTTCGCCTCGTCCTCGCCTGCCACATCGGAAAACTTAATGCCCGTCGTGGATTCCACATAAATCTTCGCATTACTCTTTCCAAAGGTCATGGCGTTGCCCATAGCTCCGCCCATCTTCTTTGTCATGCTCCGCATCAGAAGCTGTCCTATTACAATCATAATGATAAACGGAACAAGAGACATCAGAAGCGACATCCACGGCGACGCCTTTTCCACTATCTGCGTACCGTAA
Organism: uncultured Lachnospiraceae bacterium; assembly: GCA_963559965.1. Taxonomy (GTDB): domain Bacteria; phylum Bacillota; class Clostridia; order Lachnospirales; family Lachnospiraceae; genus Laedolimicola. The sequence goes on from CAUWNO010000251.1 coordinate 1,564, forward strand.
TGGCTTACGCCCGCATCCTGCAGTCTTTTCAGCAGTTCCGGATCGTTAAAAAGACCCGTCTTGTAAAAATTCGTCTTTTCCTGCTTGTCCGAAAAGATAATCTGATTATCCTCCTGCTCGATCTGCACCTCTTTCACCTGCTGCTTATCCAGCATTTCAAGAAAGGTATCATAGCCTACTTCTTTTACCGAGGGTGCCAGAATACTTGGAAATACAAAAATATTCAGCAAAACAATAATCAGCAGTACGATTCCATAATAAAAAATAAACGGTTTTTTGTTGTTTTTGACTTCTTTCATCTTGTCTCCTGTACTTTCTGCGGATTGCCCAACAGCTCCCCACTTTCAATATATAGGAAAATTTTATCACTTTGCCGGAAAAAAATCCATTAAGGAAGTCTAAACAATTCTAAAAAAAGTATTCCGGTCTCTGCACCGGAATACTTTTTCTGCCGT
>CAUWNO010000252.1:0-2015 GCA_963559965.1 uncultured Lachnospiraceae bacterium
CTACCCTGTAGAGGTGGAAAGATTTCAGCCTGCGAAGGTGTCGGTCAGGCAGAGTGTTCGGGAGTATTCGGAGAATACGGACACTGTTTGGGCAGCTCAGGTGCAGCAGGAAGAAGAGGCAGAGTCACGGCAGGCAGAAGAGATAAAAATGCGGCAGGAAGAAGCGGCGGAGGCACAGCAGACAGAAGAAACAGAATCTCTGGAAAAGAAGCAGCCCGAGGACGGGAGAAGAGAACAGTGGAACTACCTGAAGGCGCATTTTCAGACGGCGGAATATCAGGACGGGGAAGGAAAGACGTTGGAAGGCATACGTCTGGGAAACAGAGAGCTTTCCCGTATTCCGAGAGACAGGTGGGGCATGGGAAATAACAGTTTTCTGCTTCACGGATTTTATCAGCATCATCACCTTCTGCTTCTTCGGGCGCAGACGGACAGCGCCGCAGTATACTATATAGGAGTTCCCGGTATTTACAATGAAAAAGAGCAGATGCTTGCTTCTATGTTCGGATTTGAGGAATTTAAGCTTTTAAAGAAGTGGGGAGAACACGGCGGCGGTCCCGGATACTGGTGCCGTCTGCTGAAATAGAAAAAGGATGACAGCTTATGACGGCAGATGAAAAATATATGCGCGAAGCCATGCGTCAGGCAAAGAAGGCATGGGAGCTTCTGGAGGTTCCCATTGGCTGCGTGATTGTGCAGAATGATAAAATCATAGCGAGAGGGTATAACAGAAGAAATACAGATAAGAATACGCTTTCCCATGCGGAGCTGAATGCAATTCGCCGGGCAAGCAGGAAAACAGGAGACTGGCGGCTGGAGGACTGCACGATGTACGTTACTCTGGAACCCTGCCAGATGTGTGCGGGAGCGATCGTTCAGGCAAGGATGGGACGAGTTGTGATAGGAGCCATGAATCCGAAGGCCGGATGCGCCGGATCGATACTGAATCTTCTGGAAATGCCGCAGTTTAATCATCAGGTACAGGTAGAACGCGGCGTACTGGGTGAGGAATGTAGTGCGATGATGACAGAATTTTTTAGGGAACTGCGGAAGAAGAAGGAAGAAGAGCGTTGACAAACAGCCGGATTAAAGGTATACTATCGAAGAACGTCAAAGAGACGTTCAGAAGTTTTTCTTTTGTCATAAAATTTCCGCGCAGCCGGGGAATTAGCGGCTCCCTGTACCTGCAATCCGCTATAGCAGGGGTGAGATTCTGCCTCGGGTTTTATGAACAGTATGCAGCCCTTTGTAAGCAGCACTGACGCTTGGGTCTTGCGCAACAGAAATCTGTGAATCGGGTCAGGTCAGGAATGAAGCAGCCCTAAGCGGAAGCTTCTGTGTGCCGCGAGGTCGCCTGAGCCGAGCCGGCTGCAGAGGTAACGGTACTGTTCAGGATTCAAAGCAGAATGCGCGGATCTTAAAGTTAATTCAATTAATTCAAGAAAAAGGCAGAAGGCTTCGGGCGGCTGCAAAAATCGTTATTTTGAAGTATATTCCGGATTGATGGAATATACTTTTTCTATAATATCCAGTTCTTCTTTGCAAAAAGACGTATGATGAATCGCCTGAATATTGTCAAGAATTTGAGAGGGTTTTGAAGCGCCGATGAGCACGCTTGTTACGACCTTGTCTTTGAGCACCCATGCGAGAGCCATTTCAGCTAAGGTCTGCCCCCGTTCTTTTGCCAATTCATTCAGCTGTCTGATCTGCGACAGGCGCGCCGCTGTTAAAGCACTTTCTTTAAAAAAACGACCGTCTTTTCTGATGCGGCTGTCAGATGGAATACCGTTCAGATATCTATCTGTCAGCATACCCTGTGCCAGCGGACTGAAGGCGATGATGCCTTTTCCAGGTGTTCTCCGTCATAATTGGATAAACCGATATACAAAGCCTTTCCGTTGGAAACTGCCTGTGCCAGAGCGCCCATGGTCTCTTCCAGAGGAGTGTTGGGGTCCATGCGATGATGATAGAAAATATCTACATAGTCAAGTCCCATTCGCTTTAAACTCTGATCA
>CAUWNO010000253.1:0-2004 GCA_963559965.1 uncultured Lachnospiraceae bacterium
CAGTTTTGTTCTGCCCATGCTGTCATAATCTTATCAACGCCACTACCTGCACGCTCACCGACATTAACAAAGCCAAACATCTTTAAAATATTTGGATTTCGCGGATCACTATTGCCACCTGCATAAAATTCCTCTTTTGTTACTCTGATAGTCCCGGGATTGGAAATATTAAGTTCCTTGCCTTTTTTAACAACAAGGATTCCTCGTCTGCCATAATAATTAGCATGTGCCAAGGCATTCGCCAATGCTTCTTCCAAAGCATCATGAACATCAACTCGGTCTATACGATAGCCATTTCGCCGATTTGCAAATGGAACCGCTACCTCATCGTCCATTCTTGTACGTACCTTACAGAAAAAGTCATATATATTGCCACTCCAGTCACCTTCATTAGAATGTGTCCGGAACAACCAACGTACCGCTTTATCGTCACATTCCTCTCGATAATCCAGAAAATAATTTGGAAAGATTTCAGTAATGTGATATGCCTCTCCAAAGAATAATAGCCCGGCTATCGTTGGAGATAATGTTCCATTCCTGTTTTTTGCTACAGCTCTTAATTTCATAAGAAACTCATCATTTTCAAGAGCATTCCACGGATGTCCACTATGAAGCTGTTCAAAAATTATTCTATAACCTTTTATCGTATCCTGATTCAGAACGTCCAGTCCGAACTCATCCAGCACTTTCACATCGCCAGATACATCTCTCTGATCCGCAAACATCGCCCGGACTGCCTCTTCAGTACAGATAAAGTCGCCCTCGTAATCTCTTTTATAAGTACCTTTCATCGGGTCTGGTCCAATATATACCGGTTTGTCATGTCTGTCTGCTGCCGGAATATTAATTTTAAGTATCTTTTTCTCTTCTACTTCAACAACCTGTACATGATGATTCAACAAAATATTCCTGGACACCTTATTCCTATCATTTAAAGTGCTCCAGAAATCTTTCTGATATTTAATAATTTGCTTATCCGTCAATCCTTCAACCATAAAAGAATCTCTGTGTTCCTTTATTCCAAGTAGGATAGTTCCTCCATCTGTATTAGCAAAAGAAGAATACGTCTCCCATAAACTTTCGGGAAGTCCTCCGGTTGCCAACTTACATTCCCGTTCATGGTCTTCGCTAAGGTTCAACTTATTTAATATTTCCTGTTTCATCTATAATAAAAACCTCCTGCTTATGATTTACCTATATATTCTTTTTCTAATCCCTGTAGACAATTCATACATATTCATGGGAGGTCCTATGCTACAGCTCAGAGCTTTCTTCAGCATCGCACTTTACTGTATCTGTATCCATTCCAGCTCTTTTTCAAGAGGAACTTCACAGCTCTGAATACCAGACTGGTATTCCTCCTCTGTAACCTCTTCATCGTTCTGATAATATGTAAATACCGGTTTGTCTCCTTCCAGATGTCCTACCGTCAAAAATGACGCTGTCAGCTCCGGAGAAAAGCCGTCCTGGCCTATTTTATAAAAATCAACACCGGACTCTGCCGCGCTGCCACTGTAAAATACCTCGACAACGCCTTCATAAAGAGAATAATTCGTTCTGTATCCAAACTCCATTTCCGGGAAAATATGAACCGGCTTCGTTCCGTCATACCCGTACAAATCATAGTTCCACGGAAAAGAAGCGGGTTCTTCCCCGTTATGTTCTCCGCCTGCAATCAAAAGCTCCTCTGTTCCGTTCCCGTCTATATCATGAAACGCATAATAAACATCCTGCTCACGCAGCCGTATTTCAAGCCCGATGTACTCTCCAAAGCTCTCTTCAAAGCTGTCTGTATCCTTCCTGTCTCTGTAAAAATCATTCTGAACCATTTCCCTGTATTCTTTTAAAACAGGCTCATAAATAACAGCTGTATCATCCGGAAGCACCTCCTCTGATTCTTCACCCGCCTGTTCTGCAGCCTCTTCTCTGATCTCTTCTGCAATCTCATCTTCTGTGATCTCCTTTGCCGTATCTTCTTTTTCTTCTGTCTTTCCCTTACAGCCT
>CAUWNO010000254.1:0-1913 GCA_963559965.1 uncultured Lachnospiraceae bacterium
GCAATTATACAGGGAATGTATCTTTTGAAGGAAGACGAGGAGTTAAAGATTGAAAAAGAACGGGAACGGGCAGCCAAAGCAAGAGCAAAAACTAAAAAAAGAAAAGAAGCCGTCAAACCGGAAGAAAGATCGTGAGCTCACGGCAGTGACCTATATGTTTGTGGGGCTTTTTACGCTGATGATAGGGTATTTTGTCTATTTTGAGGCGGCTCTCAGTCCGGATGTCATTAATAATCCTTACAATGCAAGGCAGGAAGCCTTTGCAGAGAGAGTGGTGAGGGGAAGCATTCTTTCCTCCGATGGAAAGGTTCTGGCGGAGACGACGACTTCTTCTGACGGCACGGAGAAAAGAAGCTATCCGTATGCCAATATTTTTTCACATGTGGTAGGCTATTCGACGCGGGGAAAAACAGGAATTGAATCCCTTGCCAATTTCAGCCTTCTGACTTCCAGCGCGTCGGTGGGAGAGCAGATAGGAAACGAGCTTAAGGATGAGAAGAATCCAGGCGACAATGTGATTACCACGCTGGATTTTGAGCTGCAGGAGGCGGCGTATCAGGCTCTGGGAAGAAACAGAGGAGCTGTGGTTGTTCTGGAAGCAGATACGGGGCGTATTCTCGCTATGGTGTCCAAGCCGGATTTTGATCCGGGTAGAATTAACGAGGACTGGGAGAGCCTGACGGCGGCGGGAGATACGCAGAGCGCTCTTTACAACAGAGCCTCGCAGGGGCTTTATGCGCCCGGCTCTACCTTTAAAATCATAACGCTCCTGGAATATATGCGGGAGAATCCGGATTATGAGAATTTCAGCTTCCAGTGCAACGGAAGTCTTACAGAAGGGAATTATACCATCCGATGTTATAATAAGACGGCGCATGGACAGGAGGATCTGAAGAAGGCTTTTGCGAAATCCTGCAATTCCGCATTTGCCTCGATCGGCATGTCTCTCGACGCGGCGCGCTTTAATAAGACCTGTGACAGCCTCCTTTTTAATAAAGAGCTTCCTTTTGATCTGACGTATTCCAAAAGTTCCTTTTCCATAAAGGACGACGCATCTCCCGCAGAAGATATGATGGCTGCTGTGGGGCAGGGGGAAACTCTCGTTTCGCCTCTTCATATGGCGCTTTTATCCGCCAGTATTGCCAACGACGGAATCCTGATGAAGCCGTATCTTTTAGACCGGGTGGAAAGCCATACGGGAAATGTTGTAAAGCGCTACAATCCAAAACAGTACGGGGCGCTGATGACGCCGGAGGAGGCAGAAGTCCTTACGGAATATATGCAGGAGGTTGTAAAAAGCGGTACAGGAAAACGCCTTGCCGATCTGGATTTTCCTGTGGCAGGAAAGACGGGAACGGCAGAGTACACAAGTGATAAGAGCAAAAGCCACGCATGGTTCACAGGATTTTCTGATACGGGAGACTCAGATATCGCTGTCTGCGTTCTGGTAGAAGAAAGGGGATCGGGAAGCGAGTATGCCGTACCCATAGCGAAAGAACTGTTTGCCATATGGGGAAGAAACCGCGAATGATTTTGCTTGTCAAATATTACGAAAAGAGGTATACTGAATTCAGTATATTCAGAGCACACCAGGACAGGAGGTTTTGCAGTGATTGAAGCAACCAGTTGCGGCGGTGTGGTAATTTTTCGGGGCAAGATCCTGCTTTTGTACAAGAATTATAAGAACAGATACGAAGGCTGGGTACTGCCGAAGGGAACTGTAGAGCAGGGAGAGGAATTTCAGGATACAGCGATAAGAGAGGTGCGCGAGGAGACAGGCGTGGATGCTTCGATTATCAAGTATATCGGAAAGAGCCAGTATTCCTTTACAGTACCGGAGGATACGGTGGAGAAGGATGTTCACTGGTATCTGATGATGGCTGACAATTATTACAGTAAACCACAGCGTGAGG
>CAUWNO010000255.1:0-1897 GCA_963559965.1 uncultured Lachnospiraceae bacterium
TTCGTCTGGGAGGGAAGCGTACGCATCAGGCGTACCGTCAGGCTTTCTGCCCGGGAATCCTGAATCATCCAGAGCTTTTTCCCCTCGAAGCGGACTGTCCCGTATTTAAGCTTTGGCGTCGTCACTCCCGTCTCCCTCTCTTCGGTATTGTAGACGCCCCCTGAGATCGTATATTTCATAACCGCCCCGGCTTTCGTCGAATCCTTGTCTGCGCCGGTCTTATCCCGGTTGGTCTCGTACCACGCTTCTTTGGTAAGCTTGTATCTATATTTGTCCTTCAGCTTGAGCTTTACCGTACAGCTGTACGTCTTTCCTGCGCCCTCCGGAATCTCCCAGACAAGCTTTCCCTGCGCCGTATCAAGAGAAACCGTTCCGTCGGCGCGGATTACCTCTACCGGCTCCCAGTATTCCGTTTCTATCTGATCCTCCAGAACCTTATTTGCCGCCTTAATCTCCCCTGCCTTGCTGTCAATTTTCAGAAGTGTCTCTGCAAGCGCCGACCCTTTTCCTCCCGAAAAGGAAAGATTCTGCCAAAAAGCTGCCGTATATGTTCCGTCCGTCTTCTGCGTCGCAAGCTCTGCCAGGAACCTGGCTCCTTCCGAATCGGAAGACATTCCCATGGCTATCGTAAAAAGCTCTGTATTGGGTAAGCTTTTGATCTTATTGGCAAGCTCCCTTACCTCATCCCTTGTATGTCCATTCGTCGCACTGCTGTCGCCGCAGATACCATCCGATACAAAGATAACCTTTGTATAGATACCGGAGCGCCTGAGATCCTTGTTATTCCGTTCCAGAATCATATGGTATGCCTGCCGGAGGGATTCCGTGTAGTAAGTTCCCGAAAATGTCTTAACATCGCTTACCGCTCTTTTAATCTGGCTGAAATCGCTCGTCCACGGTGTGTAATTATAAAGTCCCCGTACCCGGTAGGAATCAGCCGTGCCGTAATACGTTCCATCCGCAAAGCTCCAGAAGGCTGCCCTTGATGCGTTCTTTCCTGCCGGGACTTCTTCATTATTTTTTGCAATCTGATCCACCATCTCATAAAGAGCCTGTCTCGACATGGTAAGCCTGTCCTGACAGCCATTGGAATAATTTACACTTATATTTTGCGCCGCAGAATTATAATGCCTTTTTGTCCAGCTGCTGGCTCCTCCGGGAAGAGAGTCAAACCATACGCCATTGATATAATCAAAGCCTGTATAATAATCCCTTAACCACAGGTAGATTCCTCCTTTATAATAATAATGATATGGATTGATACAGGGCGAATTCTCATTTACGATTTCAGGATATCCTCCCTGTTCCCATGTGGAACCGCTTAAAGACATCGTCCGTGTCCTGTCAAGAATAATGATATAATCTGTCGGCGTATTGGAATAATCAGAAGTATCTTTTTCTGTAATCGTAAGCTCGGCATAGCCGTCTTCAATATCTGTCCAGCGGGCAGATTTCCCAAGCTCCACGTCTGGCTCGTTTTCTTTTTGTGTCGCAGATGTATTTCCCTGCCAGTCTCCATTTATACTGCCGTCTTCTGCAGACAGATCTCCCGTATTCTGCCCTTCTCTTTCTGAAATCACAACCTCTACGTCCGCATCCGGCATACGAAAAGTGATACCAGAACTGGATACGGAAAAGTTCAAGTCTGTCTGCTCTTCTCCGTAAGTAACTGTGGCTGTCCAGATCTGTGTACCCGTATAGGAAACGGCAACCTTTACCTCAAGCCCCTCGTAGAGGTCGGTCGGATTTACAGATGTCTGGAAAACAGAACCATCCGTCCCCAAAGCCTGCGTTGTCACCGTAACGCTGTGCCTTGTCTTTGCCGCTGCCGCCGCTTTTATTTTCATATCTGTATCTGCCGCCTGCCATGTCACCGTAAGAGAGCCGTTTTCCTCCG
>CAUWNO010000256.1:0-1871 GCA_963559965.1 uncultured Lachnospiraceae bacterium
TGTATAAGATACAATTTCCACATAATCTGTAGTTATTTCAGCCACAGTATCGCCACATGCGGATATGAAAAAACATGTTGTTATTACTGCCATCAGGATTTTTTTATTCAATGTTTTTAACATCACAAGCTCCCTTGTTATCGTTATCCCGGTATTCTGAATTTAACCTCCTGCTGTAATTTGGGCTGCAGAATAGCGCCGTCCGGACAATTTATTTCAAAAATTTCAAGGTCACTTCTGCGCAGCACTCTTTTGGGAATTTTAATTTTATAGTCATCGGTTTCTGCCCGTTCGCAAACGTATCCGGAAATACGGGCTGCATAATGATTTTTTCTATGCCTTACTTTGGCTCTTCCGACCCGTTTATAATATCCGGCAGCTGTTACCGCATAAACCGGCACTGTAAATACGAAAAAATATCCCAAAACCGCTATTATAACTCCGCCTGCTGTTCCGACCGCAATCGCTGTTACCGGAAACTTCTTTTCCGGTAAATTTTCTGTTTTTTCTTCTGTCTTCAGAACAGGCTCCGGCAGTTCTGCATTTTCAAAATAGCTATATGTAGCCCGAATTTTTGTTTGACGGATATACTTTTCCATTTCCTGACCAACGTATCTGGCTGGCGTCTGCCAGCGTACCGGGATGGATACAGTATACGGTTCTGCCCCCTCATACTTACATTTTGCTGTATAGCGCGTGGGAATTCCGTTTTCATCGTAATCTGTAACAGTATAATCTACGTCTGTCAGTACATAATGGATTCCGTCTTTATCTATTTCCGTTTCAATATGCTGCATATCGTTATCCGGAAGATCTGGAATCTCTACCCAATATTCTCTCTGCCTTGTACCTTCACTTTCTCCGTATTCTGCCACCTGAAGATTCAAAGAGCTTTCATCTAATACATAAACAATATTCCCATCTGTTTTTTCCTTTGGTATCAGCGTCACATCCTCTGTTGGAAGCGATACCATTTCTGTTATTTCTATAGTCTCCCCTGTAGGACGCCTGTCATAAATATATTCTACATCCGAACTTTCCAGATTATAGATACGTCCATCCTGTTCATAGGTCTGTTCCGGTTCAGCTTCGCCTTCTATTGTTTCTTCAATTACAATCGTATCTTCTATTGATTTTTCTGTTTCTGCAGCATGGCTGTAAAAAGGAAAACCTAAAGCTGCCACTACACCGACCAAAACAGGAATGTATCTTCTCGCTATCATTATCGTCCACCGCCCTTTCCAAAACGCTTCAAGAACGTATCGCGAACCTTTACGCGTAGCATCAAACGTGTACTGCCAGCTATCAGCAGTCCCTGTCCACGTGTTTTGGCTGCCAGCAGTGTTTCTTCACGCTCTGTTAAATGATACAATTCATCAAGCTCCGCAAGATTCTTTCCGTCACAGCCCATAAAAAATTTGTAGCATGCATTATCGATTAATGCCTGTCCAAAACGCTTAACAGCCGGATCTAATACATCTGTTACATTATGGGTAATAAACATCAGCGCCGCTTCATATTTTCTGTCTCTTTTTGAAATATTGCGGAAAAATTTCATCAAATATGGATTATCTGTGTCAACAAACAAATACCCCTCGTCGGCTGCCAGGATTACTTTTTCTGACCTGTTTTTACTCATCTCATGCCAGCCCCACATAGCCATATTAAAAAACTGTGCATTCTGGACATTTTGATCAGCATCTAAAAGATTAGATGTATTAAGCACTACAAAATTTTTTTCTGCTCTGAGTGTTGTCGGTCCATTCCACAAAAACTGATCTGCTCCATATGCACAGGAATGTAAATTCTCCAAAAGCTCCTCCAGCAGATTATGCCGTCGTTCTGACAGTCCTTCCCCTTCAAGCTCCGCT
>CAUWNO010000257.1:0-1859 GCA_963559965.1 uncultured Lachnospiraceae bacterium
AAAAGAGAACAGGCTTTTTTTGCAGAGGCGATGTGAGGAAAAAAAGAAAAAGGAATAAAATGAAAATGTGGATAATGTGGATAACTTTGTGGAGAAATATTATTTGCAACCGGATAAAAACTCAGAAACAGGAGAAAAACCGCGAAAAAAGCGGAAAAATTGAAAAAATGGAAAAAAAGGAGAAATAATTTATGTTAACAAGCTTTTCACAAAAAAATCCACATGCCGACGGGGGAATACTGCCCCGAAAGCATGTGGAAAATGTGGATAACTATTTGCGGAGAAGGTCTTCGCCTATATTTATTACGTCTCCTGCCCCCATAGTTATACACAAATCGTGATGTGTACAACTTTTCAGAAGAAAATCTTCAATTTCAGCAAAGGACGGGAAGTAATGTACGTCTGCTCCCAGCTTTTTCAGCTCCTGTTCCAGATCGCGGGAACTGATTCCGAGAGTATCGGTTTCTCTGGCAGCGTAGATGTCGGCAAGCACCACATGGTCAGCAAGAGAAAGAGCCTCGGCAAACTCATGGAGAAAGGCTTTCGTTCTCGTGTAGGTGTGAGGCTGGAAGACGCACCAGATATCCTTGTGGGGATAATGGGAGGCAGCCTGAAGCGTGGCGCGTATCTCGGTCGGATGGTGCGCATAGTCGTCGATGACGGTGACGCCGTTTACGCTTCCTTTATACTGGAACCGCCGGTCTGTACCAGAAAAGGAAGAAAGTCCTTCCTGTGCAGTCTCCAGAGAGAGGGAGAGGGCGTCGGCAAGGGTGACAGACGCAAGAGCGTTTGAGATATTGTGCTCTCCGGGAACCTGAAGATGAAAGCTGCCGCTCTTTTCGCCGTTTTTTACAAGGGAAAAAGAAGGATGGGCAAATTCATCATAGGAAATATCTTCGGCGCGGTAATCTGCGCCTGCGCCAAGTCCGAAGGTTACGACGCGGCAGGCAAGCCCTTCTGTGATTTCTTCGTACTGCGGTATGTCGCTGTTGATAATCAGAAGTCCCTGTGTCGGAAGAAGCTCGGCGAAACGGCGGAAGGACCGGCGGATATCGTTCAGATCCTTAAAAAAGTCCAGATGGTCTTCTTCTATATTTAATATGATCCCGATGGTAGGGAAAAAGTGCAGAAAGCTGTTCGTATATTCACAGGCTTCTGTCAGAAAGGTTCCTGATTGTCCTACGCGGATATTTCCGCCGATTGCAGGCAGAATGCCTCCCACGGAAATGGTGGGATCGGTGTCGGCTGCAAGAAGGACGGAGGAGATCATGGACGTCGTCGTAGTCTTTCCGTGCGTTCCGGCGACGGCAATCGAAGTTTCGTAATTGCGCATAATCTGCCCGAGCAGTTCAGCGCGTGAGAGCATGGGAATCCCGCGGCTTTTGGCTGCGGAAAATTCCGGATTATCTGGATGGATAGCCGCCGTGTAGACGATAAGCTCACAGTTTTCGGGAATATTCGAGGCGTCCTGTCCGATTGTTATATCTGCGCCCAGCTTCCGAAGATGCTCCGTCAGGGAGGAGGCGCGTCCGTCAGAGCCGGAGACAGGGAAGCCTTCTTTTAATAAAATCTCTGCAAGGCCGCTCATGCTGATACCGCCGATACCGATAAAATGGACGGGGATCGGGCGGTGAAAATGAAGCTGATACATATTCATACACATCCTGTTCTTTTTATAGTGCCATATGACAGATACAGGAAATAGGTTTTCCTGCGGATGGCTTTCGTATTCAGTATAGCATCAGTATATGAGAATAGACAAGTACCTGCTGTATATATGACATAATATAGTATCAGTTCAGCCCGCGCCATTCGTAAAACCGCACTGCGTGCTTATCGTGGCTGGCGCCACTGTTTTA
>CAUWNO010000258.1:0-1853 GCA_963559965.1 uncultured Lachnospiraceae bacterium
ACACTGGAACGCGCGCAGGAACTTTTGAAAGAATGTGACTACCAAATCAAACCCGCTCTTATTATGCAGGTCAAAAACATTTCAAAAGAAGCAGCTTTATGCGAACTGCAAAAAGTCAACGGTAACATCAATAAAATCATTTAATTTTATCTTTTCTGTAAAAATATAAAAACAAAACATGCTCCCTTTCAGGCAGATAAACAACAAACAAAGCATATCGCCTGAAAGGGAGCATATTTTTCGCAATACTCTTTCCTTCTCCTTCGGTTTTGCGGTATTTCATAAAAAGACAACCTAGTAATCCATCCCTCTACCGAAAAAGCGGCAGAAGATACGTTCCCGCAGCCCACAGGGCAAAAAGATGCGCCGGATAAAACGCATAGAAAAACCAGCGCGGCTGACGCCCTTTTTTTCCATTGTACAGCCCCAGCAGAAGAAAGCCGGGCAGGCTGTAAATCTCCATTCCCATAACCAGGGACAGGAAAAGGTAGGAAAAAATAATCATCTGCCAGAAACGATCCCGCAGAAGATACATCATTACAATCACCAGAATTCCCACAGCTCCGTAATCTGTATGGAGAAGCTCTGCCAGAGCGCAGGTGGCAAAAACGAAAAGCCATGCCTTCCAGCTCTGTTCAAAACAGCGCCGGAAAGCCTGCACGCAGAGAAATCCCAGCAGCAGCGTAAAAAATACATTCTGCATCTGCGGAGAAAATGCACGCCTGGTAAGCGCCAGATCAAAGGGTATTTCCGATATCGCTGCAAAAGCTGCCAGACGCAGGGCATATCTTCGCGCATTACGCGTATGTACCGCGCCCTCCACAAGGAGGAAACAGAACACAGGAAATGCGGCTCTTCCGATGCAGCGAAGAATCAAATCTGTCCTGTACCAGAACTGTCCGTCCAGCGCGCTCTGCGCCGGAAACGGAAAGCCATAGCTCCCTGCTATAAACTGCTCTATGAGAGAAGCTCCAATATGGTCTGTCAACATAATGATAATGGCTGCCCACTTTAAGGCCGCTCCGGAAAGGATGTTCCATCTTTTCTCTTTCATCTCTTCTGCGCAATTTCTCCCTGCTTCTTATAAATACTTCTTGCCGGAACCGTGCCGCGCACGGAGGAAAGCGGATAAATGCTGGCTTCTCTTCCGATTACCGTACCCGGATTCATAACAGTTCCGCAGCCCACCTCCGTCTCGTCGCCTATCATCGCTCCGAATTTTTTAAGACCTGTTTCTATATCCCCTTCCGGCGTATGAACCTTCACAAGAAGCTTGTCGGATTTTACGTTGGAAGTGATGGAACCGGCTCCCATATGTGCCTTGTAGCCCAGAATGGAATCTCCCACATAATTATAATGCGGAACCTGAACCTTATTAAACAGAATTACATTTTTAAGCTCTGTGGAATTTCCCACGACCGCCCCTTCTCCTATCAGGGCGTTTCCGCGGATAAACGCGCAGTGGCGGACTTCTGTATTTTTTCCGATAATGCAGGGACCTGTGACAGAAGCCGTCTCAGCTACCTTTGCCGAGCGTGCAATCCAGATATTTTCTCCCCTTTTCTCATACTCTTCTTCGCTTAAGGTCGCTCCAAGCTCCAGAATAAAAGCTCCTATCTTCGGAAGAGCCTCCCATGGATACGTCACAGAAGACAGAAGCGGCTCTGCCTGTGTCTCCGAAAGATTATAAAGTTCTCTTACTTCCAGTTCCTTCATTTTTTTCCAGCTCCTTTTTCTTTCCACTTTTCTCTTTTTTTACTTCTTTGACTTCTTTTTTGTCCCTGTCCTTTGTGTAAAACTGCGCCGCCGCGTCAAAGCAGGGACGAAGCGCTCTTCTGTAGTCTGCCCCCAGG
>CAUWNO010000259.1:0-1853 GCA_963559965.1 uncultured Lachnospiraceae bacterium
GTCATTTTATTTTGGCAGCAGGTTGAACCTATGTCAAAGCGTTGTATTAAAGAACAAGTAAGGCGGTTATAAACATGAAAGTTTATGCTATTTATTTTAGTCCGACAGGCAGCACGAAAAAAATCGCGGAAGTGATTGCAAATGAATTCGGAGACTATCAGGAAATTGATTTAAGTAAGCAAGAAACTATTCAGCAGGACTTCTCAGAAGATGATCTTTGCGTGATTAGCGTTCCCTCCTACGGCGGCAGAGTTCCGTCTGTTGCTCTGGAACGAATGAAAGAGTTCCGGGGAAACAAAGCCAACGCTGTGCTGGTTGTATCTTACGGAAACAGGGCTTACGACGATACTATCAGAGAACTTACAGAATTTGTTGAAAATAAAGGCTTCTGCTGCACAGCTGCAATCACAGCAGTCGCAGAACACTCCATTATGCACCAGTTTGCAGCAGGACGTCCGGACGAATCAGATCAAAAAGAACTGTCACTGTTCGCGAAAAAGATTCTTGACAAAATAAACAGCGGAGCATCCCATGAAAAATTGAACGTACCCGGCAATTTCCCCTATCGGGAGTATCATGGCGTTCCCTTAAAACCAAAAGCCGGAGGGAAGTGCACAAACTGCGGTCTTTGTGCGAAATCATGTCCGGTTGGGGCTATTCCATTGGATAATCCCAAAAAGACAGACAAAAACCTGTGTATATCCTGTATGAGATGTATCAGTATCTGTCCCCATAACGCCCGGAAAGTCAATTCCCCTATGGTAAAAGTCGCATCTAAAAAAATGGAAGCGGCTTGCGCAGAGAAAAAGAAAAACGAACTCTTTATTTAATACGAATACCACAGTAAAATGCCCCGAAGCAACCTGATATTTGCTGACTTTGGGGCATTTTTATTGTTCCATCTTTTATACTGAGCTGCAGCTTTCAGATAAGTCTCCGGCGCGCTCTTTCAACAAACTGCTGACTTTCATCCTGCTATACTCCGGCACTTATCCTTCCATCTGCTGTCTGGTGCTGAGTTTGGATAATAAGCATACCGTTTCGACATGAGTACAAATTCAAATCATATCCCCACAAATTTTCATTTTTTCTCTGGGACGATGATTTCAAAAACATTCTACACTGTGTCTACTTTTCATTGTAATTATTTGCAACCCAACTAATTGCAGCTTTTTGCAATTTTTCTAACAGTTCAATATGTTTGTTGTAATTGATATTGTTTAAGCATCTACGTTTTTCAGCGAGTTTTATAACATTGTTCGCTTTTTCTTCCATTCCAGTTTCTCGTTCAGTCCCAACAATCACTTGTCCTTCATCAGATAAAAACAATTCTAATGACTTGAAGATGCTTTCCAAATTATCAGCATCCTGTCCCTGTTGATTAGGGGTATCAACCACATAGAAATTAAATGGACTATATGCTCTGCTTAAATTGTAAAGATATAGTGCAGATTGGTACATATAAACCAAGCGTGGGGTTTCACTACCAGTACGATTTATTATCTGAACAAAATCTCTCAGTTGTATAAAAGTCTTTGGAAGATTGATTGCTTCTGCCAATGTACGGCAATAGCTTTCTATATCCTCACGTATATTTTGGGAACGCTCTTTTGATTTTTGTTCATTTATTTTATCGTCAATAAGTGCAATTTTTGAGACATAGGAATCGATTTCTCTTTGAATGGCATCTAACTGTCCTTTACAGGATTCATATATCTCATATTGTCCTTTATTCTTATAAAATGAAGAATAGGATAAAAGCTCCTGTGAATTTTGTATTTGCTGCTCAATTGACTGTATCTCTATATAATCATTGCCTGTCGGTGTATCAATGATTTTATAAATCAAATCCT
>CAUWNO010000260.1:0-1840 GCA_963559965.1 uncultured Lachnospiraceae bacterium
GGTGTGCGCAGAGAAAACAGGACAGGGAAAAGAAAAAAAGAAAAAAAGAAAAAAAGAAAAAAAGAAAAAAAGAAGACAGGAGGATGCTGAATGAAAAAAGCGGCAGGCTGCTGCCTTGCAGTAATGCTTACTGTTTTATGTGTTTCCGGAAGCGTTTATGCAGCACACCCTTCTTTTCATGTGGAAAAAGACGGGGACAGGCTGATGATAGAGGAAACGCGGACAGGCGAGGCAGAAGCAGCGAAGACATATGAATATGAAGGACGTATTTATGAGCTGGAAAGCGCTGAGACAGAATTTATTTATGAAAAGCGTCCGACAGGAGAAGAGATAGAATTTACAGAGTGGATTTCGCTTCCAGCAGATGATGTGACGCTGATACCGAAGGAAAAGAAGAGAGGAGACATCGTCTACACTTTGGATGAAAGTTCTCTTAAGCTTCAGGTTGCGGAATACGGGGAAAGCGAAGGAACAAGGCGTAAGGAATATCATACAGAAATCACAGGGCTTCCGGACAATGACAGGAAACATCTGCAGGCAGAGCTGGAAAAGGATGGGATTCATTATATCCTGACAGATGCGCGTTATGTTGTATCGGAATATGATGAAGACGGGCTTCCTCTTCAATATACGGCTCTGTGCAGATATGAGGGGGCGGAAGCATTTACCGTTCCGATTCCTGTTCGCTGGCAGACGCCTGCCCGGTATACAGGACATGCCCTGGAAGAGTATGTGAGCAAGACTGTAATCAGGGCCGAGTATCTCTGTAAAGAAGAGTCTCTGAAGGGAGAGACAGAAAATGAAAGGAAGGAGAATAAAGAAACGGAACCCAAAAAGACAGAGCAAAAAGAAATGGAACAAAAAGAAACGAAACAAAAAGAAGCGGAGAAAAAGAGAAGGGTTGAGGGAACAGAGGAGACCTCTTCCAGAAAAAAGATTGTGATAGGAATCATAGCGGCAGTTGCAGCGGCAGCTTTTTTGCTTTGCGCAGCCATTTGCGGGGGCGCGAAGGGGGAACAGCAGGACGCCCATGTAAAAGTGGCGTCTTACACAGGCGGAAAGTACCGGGCTGTTTCTCCGCGGACAGCAGATTCTGTTTATATGGACAATCTGATGCAGGAGCTTCTTGCCATGTACAATGAAATACGAGGCACAGAGTATGAGAACTGGACAGATGAACAGGTCCGTTATACGACGCAGGGGCGTTATGCAACAGGAGAAGAATGGCGCGAATATCTTCAAAAAAAATATACAGAAATTGAGAAAGAACAGGCGAAGAATGATACGGCGCAGATGATTTTGGCTGAAGTTGCCGGAAAGTCGAAGCTTTTGAAGTATACGGAAGAAGATTATCAGAGAAAAAGGGAAGCGGCAGAGAGCCAGCTCATTTACGGAAACGGATTTAAGAGCAGGGAGAATATGCTGGAAGGTCTGAGCTTATCAGAGGAAGAGTTTGAGACAACGGCAGATGCGCGCACGCTTGAAATGCTGAAACTTGATTATGTGACGGAGGCTATTGCAGAAAAAGAAAGTCTGATACCCTCCGAAGAAGAGCTTGAGGCAGCCAGAGAAAAGCATATGTCCGGTGTTCTGGAAATGGGATATAAGCCGGAAGACGAATATTATCAGGAAGAACGGAGGCATTGGGAAAAGGAGGTGGAAGAAGTATATAAAAACACATTGACAGCAGAGAAGGTGAGAAATTTTTTGTATGAGCATAATGAAGTGAAGTAAAAATGTTGGAATGAACCTTGATAACGGAATAAGGCTGATAGTTGAAAGGACCCTGAAAAAAAGATATAATAGAAATAAGAAGAGGTAGAATGATGCATACAAAGTG
>CAUWNO010000261.1:0-1824 GCA_963559965.1 uncultured Lachnospiraceae bacterium
ACGCATGACTGACATTCTGAGCGTTGAACTTTTAATTATACGGTACAGCTCCTAATATAAAAGAAATAAAACAACGATATAAAATAAGCCGAATAAAATAAAACACAGATTTATTATCGAAAATATATATTTCTTACGGCAGAAATCCTTCTGCCTGAAAGCTTTTTCCGTCGCTCCGTACCGTAAGCGCGCCGTAATCTGTCGTTGTGAGCACTGAGCTTCCTGCATTTTTCAGACGTTCCAGCGTCTCCTTATGCGGGTGTCCGTATGAGTTTTCCTGTCCGCAGGAGATAAGCGTAAGCTTTGGCGAGACTGCCTGAAGCCATTCTTCTGTGGTCGAGGTTCTGGAACCGTGATGACCTGCTTTCAGAATATCACAGTCAAGATTCTCGCCTGATTCCAGGAGTTTTCTCTCTCCTTCCTCCCCCAGATCACCCGTAAGAAGAAGGGAGACCTCCCCGAAAACAGCCTTCAGCACAACGGAACCTTCATTCTTATCCCTGCTTCTCATCCCCTTCTCCGGATAGAGACAGGTAAGCTCCAGAGCGCCGTCCCGGATACACATTCCCTCTTCTATGATTCTCGCCTCAGCCCCCGCCTCTTTCACTAATCTTATCAATTCTTCCCCTTTCTCTTCTTCACTGGACTGTTTCGATAAAAGAAGACATCCTACCTTCATTCCTCCCGGCTCTGCGCTCTTTTTCAAAATCTCTTTGACACCGGAATAATGATCTGCATCCATGTGCGTGACAATCACATAATCGAGCCGTCTGATCCCCTGTGATTTTAGGAAAGGAAGAATTCTGTACGTTCCCACCCCGGAAATATCCGAGCTTCCTCCGTCCACCAGAACGGCAGTCCCCTGTTCTGTTTTCAGGAAAAGACCGTCCCCCTGTCCCACATCCATCATCGTAAACTCCAGCCCTGCCGGAATTCTCAGAAAAAGAATCAGATGAATAAAAAGACAGACCAGTACAAAAACAGTCTGTTTCTGTCTGATGCGCGGTTCTTTTTTTACACTCTCCTCCTCTTCCTCCGCCGCACAGATCCGCAGCTTCTGCCGCCTGCGCGCTCCTGCCCTCCAGATAAGAAGGGCTGCCAGAGTACCGTAGTAAAAAATCAGCTTCCATTCCCGGGGCTTTCCGCAGATAAAGACTGATCCCGGCAGGCGAAGCGACCATTTCCCGGCTTCTTCATAAAACTTAAGAATCAGCGAGCAGAAAACTGCCGGAACGCAGGCAGCCTTCATTGAAAACGCACTCACAAAAGCAGCCAGTCCTCCTGCATACATCAGAATCGTCATAAGGGGAATCAAAAGGAGATTTAAAAGAATTCCATAGACCGGCAGTTCAAAATAAAAGTATGCAAGAAGCGGTGTCAGCATCAGCTGTACCGACAGGCTTACACAGAAAGACTGAACTGTTTTTCTCCTGACCGGAAAGAGAGCCGCAAGCTCCGGATAAATGAGACCGATTCCCAGAACTGCGCCGAAAGAAAGCAGAAAAGAAGGGCTTCTCACATAGAGAGGTTCCTTCGCCAGTAAAAAAAGGGCTGCCGCTGAGAGAGCCGTAAGCATATCATAGCTTTTTCCCAGCATATCGGCTGCCGCAGCCAGACAAAAGAGAATGACAGCGCGCGCTGTCGATACGCCCATTCCCGTCATCATTCCATAAAAAAGCGTAAAGACTGCCGAAGGGATTCCTGCCGCCGAGAAAGAAAAGCCTGCTTTTCTTAAAAAGCGGTAAAGCGTCGTTCCCACCAGCGAGATATGAAGACCCGTTTAACCTCACTCTCGGTACACATTATAAAGAAACTCTTTTATAT
>CAUWNO010000262.1:0-1809 GCA_963559965.1 uncultured Lachnospiraceae bacterium
GACAAACATGATAAAACAGCTCATACAAATCAAAATCAGACAAATGGCGAAGATGCCTCCGAACTCCTCTGCAATCGCTGAAAATACAAAATCCTGCTCCACAACAGGAATTTTATCAGGCATTCCCTGATTCAGCCCCATGCCGAACCAGCTTCCCGTTCCGATGGCAAACAGCGACTGCGTAATCTGATATCCCTCCTTCTCTATCACACTGAAAGGATCCGTCCATGCCAGCACACGCACCCGCACATGATAGAAAAGTTGATAACCGATCCATGCTGCCGCCGCTCCTGCCGTCAGCCCTCCAAGAAGATACAGAGGCTTTTTGGACGCCACATACAGCATCACAAGGTAGGTAATAAAGTATAAGAGCGCTCCTCCCAGATCCCGCGAAAGGACGAGAACCAGAACATGAAGAGCGGCCATCGCCGTCGTCAGCACCAGTTCCTTCAGCTTTGTGCTTTTTGCAAGCATAGACGCAGAAAAAAATACAAAGCTTATCTTTACAAACTCTGACGGCTGAAAACTGAACTCTCCGAGAACAAGGGCAAGCTTTGCTCCCGACATCGTCTTTCCCGTCACTGCCACCGTTACAAGGAGAAGAAGACCTGCTGCCCCGTAAACCCACGGGATTTTCTGCAGAAAAGCACATTTTCTTATCAACACAGGAATCACAAGGGAAATCAAAAGAGCCGCAGCGGCAATCTGATACTGTCTGACCGCCTTATCGTAGGAAAGCCGCGTAAGAACAATAAAGCTGATTGCAAGAAAAAAGCACATATTATTCAGAATCAGCCTGTTCACGCCCGGATAGATCATTTTTGTAAACACAAGCACCGCCTGCAGAAGGAAGAACTGAAAAACATAAAAAATCAGAACTTTAACCTGAAGCGTCTGAATAAAGAGAACGGCAAACGCCAGGAGATGGATGAGAAAGGTCAGAAGATTCTGGACCTTCCACCCGTGGTTGACGTCCTCCTGATTCTTCTTTCTCAATACTGAAAAACACAGAGACGTATAAAGCGCTATTAAAATGACGAAGGCATAATTTGCCAGCTCGATTGTGAGATTCATCATTTCTTATACTCCTCGTTTCAAATGCCCCTTTGTATAACCGCCTGCCTGTCTTTCCGCCTTTTTGCCGCGGCAGAAAGCAAAAACAGCATCCGAAAGAACCTGCCTCACTCTTTCCCTGCTCTCGAAGGTGAAGCTTAGCCGCAGGCTTTCCGGATGGATGCGCCTTACCTCTTCCACACTGTTCAGAAGAGAAAGCGGCTCGCAGTTATATAAAATATTATAGCAATAACGGCAGTAATTTACTGTCGGAAATTCTTTTTTATACCGGTCGACAAGAAAACGTATTTCCTGCTTTCTGTCGCAGCCTTCTATGGTTTTGTGGACGCAGCCTGCCGTCGTCATAAGCGGCAGATATCCGTAGATAAGAAGCTCGCTTTCCTGACCTCCCCGCATCTTCAGTTCCTTTTCATTCAGCTCCAGCGGCAGCGTATCGCGCAGAAAGCCCTGCTCTTTCCAGAACGTATGCGCGCTTTTATTCCAGGAATAAAGATTATGATCAGCAATCAGGACGCCCCGGACATTTCCCTTCTTCAAAAAGCCCGCTTCTTCCAGATTTTTTACCACAAAGCCGTCAAAGCCTGCTTCTTTCCAGAAGCTTTTATTTTTCTCAAAAAATTCTCTTGCCTCTGTTCTGAAAATAGCAGGAAGAACCAGCATACATTCCTTTCCTGCGCTGTGACATGCCTGCACACACGAAGAAAACTTTGAAAAGTCTGCCTTCTCGCTTGTAAG
>CAUWNO010000263.1:0-1807 GCA_963559965.1 uncultured Lachnospiraceae bacterium
GCTACTGCGCGCCAGTTCTTCAGCTGAACCATCTCACCGCTCTGTCTGTTTTCTGACTTCGACTACTGCAGCTGTCCACGTATCTCACCTTCCTTTTCCTGATTAATTCCTTCATCTGCATGGACTTTGCTTTGCCATGTTACTGCACGGTCATTATAAACACTCAGACCCGGAGCTGTCAACCCCGGGTCTGAAAAGCTTCTGTTAAGTTTTTTTGAGCAAAATCTGAACACGCCCTGTATCTGAATACTCTGTCACAGCTTTCGCCACCCGAAGTATCAGCTCAAAAGCGCCTCTCTTATAATCTCGCATACGGTCGGATGCGGGAAAATCGTGCGCGTCACACGCTCCAACGGAAGCTGCAGATCAATCATCAGCGCCAGCGCATAAATATATTCGGATGCGTAAGATGACATCAGAGCCGCTCCTGTCAGCGTATTTTTCTCCGTATTGATAATCAGCTTGCAAAGACCATTACTCATGCCGTTTTCCGCGATATGGCGGCCGCTGAAATTGATGGACACCTTTTTAACCTTATAAGGGATACCGGACGCTTTTGCCTGCTCCTCCGACATGCCTACAAAGGCAGCTTCCGGGTTTGTATAAACCACGCCGCAGACTGCATCGTAGCTCATGGAATCCTCTCTGCCGAGGATATGATTGACTGCCACTTCTCCCTCTCTGTATCCCACATGAGCCAGCATCACTTTTCCGTTCACATCGCCGATAGCGTAAATATGGGGAACTGTCGTCTGCATATGCTCGTCTGTCACAATCGCTCCGCGCTCTGTTTTCACGCCAAGCTCTTCCAGCCCCTCTATCGCGCTGTTGGGGCGGCGTCCCACGCAGAGAAGCGCCTTATCATAGGCAGCCACATCGATGCGTCCATCCTTTTCAAAGGTCACAACGCCCTGGGAAAGCTTTTTCACACCGCTTGACAGATGGAATACAACGCCTTTCTTTTCCATCTCCTGCTGTAAAAGTCCGCTGATCTCTCTGTCATTTGGTCCGAGTACCTTATCAAGCATCTCAATCACAGTTACTTTGGAGCCGATTTCCTGAAAATAAGCTGCCATCTCAAAACCGATTACGCCGCCGCCGACAATCAAAAGCTTTGCCGGAATCTCCTTCATATCGAGAATTTCGTCGCTCGTCATCACACTTCCGTCTGCGAGTCCTTCTTTTGCGCCTTCAATCGGCGGAACTGCCGGGGAAGAACCGGAAGCCAGAAGAATATCTGTCGCTCCGTACGCCTCTCCGTCCACAAAAACAGCAAGCTTTCCGTCCTTTTTCCCGATGGAAGCCGTACCGTTCACAACCTTTACCTTACTTCTGCGAAGACCACCGGCTACCCCCTGCACAAGCGTCTTCACAACCTCGTCTTTTTTGTCCACTACCTCCGACTGAATTACGGAAGGTTTGCCCTCCGTATGTACGCCGTACGCGCTTCCTGCTCCGTCGGCATAATGGTACATCTTCGCCGCATACAGAAAAGTCTTTGTCGGAATACACCCCACATTCAGACAGGTTCCGCCCAGACTTTTCTTTTCCACCAGAAGAACGCTCTTCCCGTGATGCGCCGCATACTCGGCGCTGTTATACCCGGCTGGTCCCCCGCCAACAACAATTACGTCAAATTCTTGCATTACCCTGTTTCCTCCTCTTTTTTTTGTCTCCTATTATACCTGTCCTCTCTTTAATTGTCAATTTTTTATCAATCTTTTTCGTAATTATTCAGCCATGCGGCTGAGAAGGGCAAAAACTCGACGCAAGCTGGCTTGCAGAGAGGTTTTGTCATTCTCAGACA
>CAUWNO010000264.1:0-1806 GCA_963559965.1 uncultured Lachnospiraceae bacterium
GTTTTTCAAGAGCCGCCCTTTCTTCCTTTACCTTTTCCTTCTCTGCCAGTTTTTCGCTGTCATGGAATAATTTGCAGTCCTTCTGAGACCAGACGCCTTCAAAATAATTCAGAAGCTCCAAAAGAGAGCTGTCGGCACTATCCGGTTCCGTATTATATACGAGTACCTCTCTGTCGTAGCTTACGTTCTTCTTCGTATAATTTCCGATAAAATAATCGAAGGTATTGCGTCCGCCCAAAATATATGCTTCCTGATCGACAATCACATATTTATCGTGCATACGTCCCTGGAGCGTCCACGGCTTCAGAAGATTCAGCTTATTGTATATCTTGATTTCCACATTCGGATGAGAAGACAGCGCGTAAAAAAGTTCATGCCCTTCCATCTGAATGAGACCGCTGACTCCGTCTACAAGAATCTGAACCTTTACGCCTTCCTCCGCCTTGGCAAGAAGAACGGAAAGGATATCTCTGGAGCTTTTTCCCTCGCGCATATCAAAGGTTGCAAGAATGATTCTCTCCTTTGCACGATCAAGAAGGCGGAGACGTTCTTCCCATGCGCTCAGATTTGTTTCCAGAAGAGCGGCTCTCTCTGTTCCTGCTGCCCCTGAACGGAAACGTCCGGGATCAAATTCTTTCAGCGTATCCTTTTGAAGCTTCCTGTATATCATAAATGGAACCGTCGCTCCGATCAGCAGGTATGCAAGAATGAAAAGCAGCAGGCAGCGTATCTTATGTCTTTTCCAGAACTTTATCATGTCATTTCCCCTAATCTTTCTATATTAAAATAGAAATTATAAGTCTTTACTTGTATAAAGTCAAGATGTGTTTCTGCTTTTTCGCCTACTCTTCTGCCCCATTTCGTCCGTCCGCCCAGGTATAGCCGACGCCATAAACTGTTTTGATATAACGGGGAGAACCGGGAT
The DNA here is from genome assembly GCA_963559965.1 of uncultured Lachnospiraceae bacterium. GTDB lineage: Bacteria > Bacillota > Clostridia > Lachnospirales > Lachnospiraceae > Laedolimicola. Next base: position 926 of record CAUWNO010000264.1, read on the forward strand.
TGTCTTCCAGCTTATCACGCAGATGCTTTACTGCTGCCGAGAGGGCACTCTCATCAGCCAGAACCGCGCTTTCCGCCCAGATATGGCGCAGAAGATCCCGTCTTACCAGAATCCGTCCTCTGTTTCCTATCAGGAAACGCAGAAGTCTCTGCTCTGCCTGATTAAGCTCGACGCGCCTGTTTCCTTTTGAAAATTCCTTTTTCTGAAAGGAAAAATAAAACTCCCTGTATTGGTATACCTGAAGACTCGCTCCCCAGTCTCTTTCTGTCTGTTCCTTTTTATCTGTCAGCAGTTTTCTCGTGTGTTCCGGAATTATCCGCATACTGAACCCTCCGCATTTATCTTCGCGCTGCGCCCCTGCCTTAAGGCAGTACCAACGCAGTTTTATGAATTGTTCTATATTATTAGAACGAGATTAACATAAAAAAAGTTTCAGTCCGTTTACGCTTTTCTTAAAATTTTCTTAAAATCACTCACCGTATTTAAGCGTTTCAGATAAGTTCTTCATTTTATATTGCTGATAGTTCAAAACGTCTTGCATTTTGGGTTTCCTATGATATAATAAACATAGAGAAAACAACCGCCCACAAAGTGGTTGACCTCGTGATAAGTTGCCAAAGCCACCCATCACTCTGCCAAAGTACATGGGTGGTTTTTTATGCTTTAAATCATTAGTGACAAATCAAATAAATGAATGTCAGTAATGCAAGAAGGAACATTCCAAAGGACATCAGATCCTTAAAGTCAAAATGTTTCATCAGCATCACCCCCATTCTTATGTAAGAATCGAGGTCAGCCACCCTGCAACACTGCTCTCCGATAAACTGAAATTTGAAAACCACATTTTTATAAGTGGTTATTAACCCTCACAGGGTTTTAAT
>CAUWNO010000265.1:0-1773 GCA_963559965.1 uncultured Lachnospiraceae bacterium
AGGGCAAAAAGATAGATAAGTCCCATTCCGAAGAAAAAGCTCGGTACGGAAATTCCTACGAAAGAGAATACGGTAAGACCGTAATCGCCCTTGGAATATTTATGTGTCGCAGAATATACTCCAAGCGGAATACCTACGACAAAGCTTACGACAAAGGCTGTCACCGTAAGAAGCAGTGTTGCCGGAAGTCTCTCCAGAATCTGTGCAAGAACAGCCTGTCCGTTATAGGTGCTGTATCCGAAGTTTCCCTGTACCAGTTCCTTCAGCCAGTTCCAGTACTGAACGATGATCGGCTCGTTGAGTCCCAGCGCTTCTCTTGCTCTCTGCAGAGATTCTGCCGAGGTACGCGGGCTTATCATGCCTGTAAGCGGTCCGCCGGGAGCCAGTTTCATAATAAAAAACGTAAGAATCGTAATACCGAATATAACGGGAATCGCCTGAAGTAAACGTTTTCTTGTGTATTTTCCCATGCCATTTCTCCTTATCTTCTGTTCATTTCCCTGACAGCGGGAATAAAGAGATCCGCACTGCAGATCTGGAATTCATAATCACCCATGGACTCTTTAAATTTCTTATATTTTCCCATGGTCAGTCCGTCGCAGAACGGCACTTCTTCCGAATAATCGAGAGCGATTTTCTTCGGAGCAAGGCTTTTTACCATTTCCGCAAGAGTTTCTTCGTAGTTCTCATAATGAATCACCTGATCAAAAAGACCGGATTCCTCTACGTCCTGAGCGTCGATACTGGACGCCGTTGCCAGCTTCTTTCCGTCTTTCGTAAACAGAAAAGCGCTGGAGCCTACCGTATCAACACCGGGAATAAAGGCTGTCATGGGGTCGCAGCCCTCGGCTGTAATGATAAGATATAAATCAATGTCAAGCTCTTCAAGCTTTGCTGTGACATCGTCAATTACTTTTTTGTGATAGCTGTAGTCCTTCATCATGTTCCTCCTTATTTATTTTCACAAAAGCAGATCCTGCTGATGATATCATAAAGCACGTTTACTCCGAATTCATAGGATTCTTCCAGAATACTTTCATCGTTTCCATGCACCTTAGGCAGAACGACGTCGAAAGAATCGCCCATGAGCAGCGGAGAACATCCATAGACCATGCTTCCTTCGCTTCCGAAAAAGCGGCCGTCCGTTCTTCCAAGGGCAAGCATCGGAAGAACCTCGCAGTCCAGTCCGTGACGCCGGCAGGCATCCTGAAGAGAATCTGTCAGATCCCGGAGACGGGAATTTTCAAAGCTGCTTTCAAAGCCAGGCTCAAACCCAAGGATTTCAAAGGAAACCTCATCGCCCTTCAGATGCTCTTCCAGAAAAGTACGGATATCCTCTTCCGTCGTTTCCGGCAGAACCTTAAATTCCAGAGTCGTTTCTGCCTTCGCCGGAATCACGTTGCTTCTTTCTCCAATCTGGTAGCCGCGCATTCCGATACTGTTCTGTCCTGCATAGCCGAAAATATCAGCTCCCACCGGGTTGTCCCATTCTTCGCTTCCCGTAATCTGCTTCATCGTCTCGTAAGTACGGCGGCTTCCGCAGGTAAGCTCTTTTTCAGCCGAAAAGATGTGAAAGAGACCTTTGGAAAGCTTCTGAATCGCCTGATTGTCTCCCGGGGCGCTGGCATGTCCGCCTGTTCCCTCTGCCTTAATCTTCACTTTGCAGACAGCCTTTTCACCCACTGTCAGCATCATGTAATTTTTCCCGTTGATATGAAGCGGAAAACCGCCGCCCTCATTGATTACGACAGCGTGAGAGAAGAGTTCCGGACG
>CAUWNO010000266.1:0-1763 GCA_963559965.1 uncultured Lachnospiraceae bacterium
TGTGTACGGTTTTCTTTTCTCTTGCCATGATAAAAGGCCTCCTATGATTTATTATTTTATCATAGAAGACCTTTTAAATCTTTATTTACAGAAATACCTTCATAGACTCTCTTACACTCTCGTAGTCCACTGACTGCAGTCCCACACCTTCGTGGCAAGGCCGTCATAAAATTCCGGCTCATGGCATACCATCAGGATGCTTCCCTTATAAGCGATCAGTGCACGCTTCAGTTCTTCTTTGGCATCCACATCCAGATGATTGGTAGGCTCGTCCAGAATCAGCAGATTGCTGGCGCGGTTGATCAGCTTACAGAGACGAAGCTTTGCCTGCTCTCCTCCGCTTAATACCTTGACTCTGCTCTCAATATGCTTGGTGGTGAGACCACATTTTGCCAGGGCCGCGCGGACCTCAAACTGGCTGAAGCCGGGGAACTCTTTCCAAAGCTCCTCCAGTGTAGTCGTGTCAATGTCCTGGCTCATTTCCTGCTCAAAATATCCAATCTCCAGATAATCTCCCAGCTCTACAGTTCCTGACAGAGAAGGAATGAGTCCCAGAATACTTTTGAGCAGCGTCGTCTTTCCGATTCCATTGGCTCCGGTCAGGACAACTCTCTCACCACGCTCCATCTGGAAATTCAGTGGTGCTGACAGCGGCTCTTCATAGCCAATCACCAAATCATGAGTTTCCACCAGATACCGTCCGGGAGTTCTTGCCTCCTGGAAATGGAATTCCGGCTTCGGCTTTTCTGCCGCCAGCTCAATAAGATCCATCTTATCCAGCTTTTTCTGCCGGGACATTGCCATATTTCTCGTTGCCACGCGGGCTTTGTTTCTTGCCACAAAGTCCTTCAGCTCTGCAATTTCCTTCTGCTGCCGGTTATAGGCGGCTTCCAGCTGAGCCTTCTTCACCGCGTAAACTTCCTGGAATCTGTCGTAATCTCCCACGTAGCGGTTCAGCTCCTGATTGTCCATATGATAAATCAAATTAATAACGCTGTTCAGAAATGGAATGTCATGAGAAATCAAAATAAATGCATTTTCATAATCATTCAGATACCGCTTCAGCCACTCAATATGATTCGTGTCCAGGTAGTTGGTCGGCTCGTCCAACAGCAAAATATCCGGCTTTTCCAGCAGAAGCTTTCCCAAAAGCACCTTTGTCCTCTGACCTCCGGACAGCTCTGTCACGTCTCGATCCAGTCCAATATCTGTCAGACCTAAAGCCCGGCCTACCTCTTCCACTTTGGCATCAATCATATAAAAATCATGAGCCGAAAGAAGTTCCTGAATCACCCCGGTCTCTTCCATGTAATACGCCATTTCCTCATCCGAGGCTTCTGCCATCTTCTCATACATCTCATTCATCTGCGCTTCCATTTCAAACAGAAAGCCGAAAGCTGACGTAAGTACCTCTCTGATAGTCATACCTTTTTCCAGTGCCGTATGCTGATCGAGGTATCCTACTCTGACATTTTTTGCCCATTCGATCTTTCCCTCATCGGGCTGCAGCTTCCCGGTAATAATATTCATAAATGTGGATTTTCCCTCTCCGTTGGCTCCTACCAGGCCGATATGCTCACCCTTCAGAAGGCGAAAAGACACATCATGAAAAATGGCTCTGTCTCCAAAACCATGGGTCAGGTGTTCTACATTCAATATGCTCATTCTATTCTCTGCTCCTCAATCTTGATCTGTATTTTTATCATTCTGGAATCGGAAAGTTTACAGTTATAAGAATATTTCTTTTTTTCCATAATACCAGA
>CAUWNO010000267.1:0-1761 GCA_963559965.1 uncultured Lachnospiraceae bacterium
CGAAGCATATAGAGAGGAGTCGCTCCATAAAAGGCCTTTTCACGCTCACTCCAAAGCTCTTCCGTTACATCTCTCTCAAAAGAAATATCTGTACAGGGAAGCTGGCTCAGCACGCCCGCATCAAAATCCGGGCGCAGAGATTTTCCGAACACCCTGTAATTTTCCGGTTCCAGAGAGCTTCCGATATATTCATATGAACCGTCATGCGTAAATCCGCGTCCATATTTCGCAAGACCTTCCTTCTCACGCCGGATAGCTTCCTTCCGTATTTCACCCTGCTGATAGGGAAGATGCCAGTTGGCATCAAAAATCAGCAGCACGCCGCCGGGCTTCAGCACGCGCAGCCACTCTGCATAGACTCTCAGGTGTTCCCTGATAATATGAGTCACATTCCGGCTGACCACCAAATCAAACGTACCATCCGGAAACGGAAGTTCCCCGAAGTCTCCCTGTATCAGCTGCGGCGACACTCCAAAATGCTCTGCATTTTTTCTGGCATGCGCCAGCATACCGGAGGATCCGTCTACCCCCGTTACCATATGTCCGGCGCGGGAGAGGAGAATTGAAAAAAATCCCGGTCCGCATCCGGCATCCAGAATACGAAGCGGCCGTACGGCAGGGGCATTGGCCTCTATAAGCTGTAGCCATTTCCCCGGACGCTCTGTACAAAATTCCTCCTCCACGTAACGGTTATAGTTATCCGAGCGCTCTGTCCAGCTCTCGTTAATTCTCTCCTGTGTCAGCATACTTTCGTCTCCTTTTACAGTAAATATAGTTGTCTATTATAGCTGTCTTTTAAATCTGCAGTGCCGATTCGATAAGCCGTCTGGTATAGGGATGTTCCGGCGCGCAGATAAGCCGGGACGTTTCACCCTGCTCTACAATCTTCCCTTCGTAAAAAACATAGGTTCTCTTGCAAAAGCTGCTGACCAGGGCAAGATCGTGGGAAATAAACAAAAGCGAAAGACCGTTTTCCCTGCGGACACTGTCCAGCAAACCGATAATCTGAGCCTGCACAGACACATCCAGCGCTGAAGTTGCCTCATCGCAAATCAGCAGCCGCGGTTTTTGTGCAATCGCTCTCGCAATAGCAGCCCGCTGGCATTCCCCGCCGCTGACCTGACTTGGATAGCAATTCAGAAAACTCGCGTTCAGGCCAACTTTTTCCAGCAGCCTCGCCGCCTCTTCCGTACGCTGCTTTCGTTTCGCCATAACAGGCTTTAATGCGTCGCTGATGCTCTCGCCAAGTGTCAGCCTGGGATCAAACGAAGAACGCGGATCCTGAAAAATCATCTTCATGTCCCGGTACGCCTCCCGCAAGGCAGAGCCCGAGGCCATTGTCAATTCCCTTCCGCACAGAGTAACCCTTCCGCTGTCCGGGAGAATCAGACGAGTGACAATTCTGGACAAGGTAGACTTTCCAGAACCGCTTTCTCCGACAATACCAACACATTCCCCTTCTTCTACAGTGAGCGAAACGTCATCCAGAGCCAGGAAACGGATTCCTCCCCGCTCGCAAAAGGTCTTCGTTATATGACTGACTTCAAGTATTGTCTGCAATGCCTGCCGCCTCCCTGCCATTCAATCTCGGAACTGCTTCCAAAAGCGCTCGCGTATAAGGATGCTCCGGGTGTTCCAGAACTTTCTTTCTGGAACCATATTCCACAATCTGTCCGTTATACATAACTGCTACCCAATCCGCCAGCTTTGCCGCTACAGCCATATTATGTGTTATAAGCAAAATTGCCGTACCATACCGTT
>CAUWNO010000268.1:0-1738 GCA_963559965.1 uncultured Lachnospiraceae bacterium
GAGGATATCCATTTGCAAAGCCTTTAACATTTTTTTGAAAATATTTCAGTTCTGAAGAAGGAATATTTTCAGAGCTTAAATATTTTTCTAACAAAAGATCTATGGCTCGCGTCCGTCGTTCTCCTGATTCGATAATATATAGATCGCGTTCGATATCGTATCGAGCTTCCATAGGGTGAATGAGTCCTAACATCAATATGGATTCTGCAAGCTGCTCAATGTCATTCTGTTCGTAATCATTGTTTTCAGAAAATGTAATTTTACTGCGGGGTATAAATTTCATTTCAATAGGTCTTTGAGGACTTTTAGGAGATAATGAAGATAAATAGTTTGCAGCATTTGAATCTTTACCTTTGGTTTCCGGAGGTATTGTTTCTTTAGGTTGGTTTGTGTTTTCAGATCGAGTTTCAGATTGAGTAGGTATTGACATTTTAAATTTTTGCTTTGCCATAGTGGATCTCCTTTTAAATAATAGAATCTTTTAAGATTTTTTCACTTTCCGGATCAAGAATCTGCATTTCCAGCAGAAGCTGTGCATAGTCAATCAGCGCGTTAGATTCAGGATGCTTCAGAAGGGAACCAAAGTTGACATTGATTTCGTTTATTTTGGTATCCATCCGGATAAAGGTATGAAAAAATTTTCCTTCAATTTCAGCATTTGAAAAATCGTCAGAGCATTTCTGTGTCATTTCCCTGAAAATATTAGTTCTGGGGTTTACCTGTGTAAAAAATGCACCGAGGAAATGCAGGGATTCTAAATCATGCTCTTCAATAATATAGTTCATACTGGTCAACGTTTCTTTTAATCCCTTGTAACTATAATTTTCGATACGAATGGGAACAAGCACGTAATCAGATGCAAACATACTGTTTACAGTCAGGATATTATCTGCAGGCGCGTTATCGATTAGGATAAAATCGTAGTTTTCACGCACTGCCTGAAGCGCCCGTTTTAAGATGATATTATTATTTCCTGTACTTTGCAGGATATAGGAAGGGGTGTGTTTATGCCGCTTGGATGCAGGAATAATATCAATATTGTTGTTGTATGTGTGATAAATAACCTTTTCAACATCATCTTTTGAACGCATCCGGTAACGATAAAGCTCTGCTATATTTGGTTCGGAAGGATTTTCGATTCCATCAAGTACGGATAGCGGATCATCTACAAAATGATCATACGACATGGACAGATTGCCAGATTCATCACAATCTACAATTAATACTTTTTTTCCGATGGCTGCCAGAAGTGTGGCGCAAATGTTAACGGTTGTTGTTTTGCTGACTCCGCCCTTGTTGTTGATTATACTTATAACTTTGCAATTCATCATGTACCTCCTAGTTGGTTTTCTGTAAGAGAAGTTTTCTATAAGAAAAGTATAGCACGGGGAAAAAGTATGTGTATACCTTGTAAATATATGTAAAAATGTGATAGAGATAATTATCTTCAGATACCATTCCATACCCCCCTAATTCCCCCCTAGCCCGACTCCTTCAGGGGGGGAGAAAACCATTCAATTTTCTTTACATATCTATATCCTTTTATCAGTCTTGTTTTGCCTTTAAGGCCCCTGTATGCCATACACGGCAATCGCACAATCCATCCTCTCAGAGCAAGGACTGCCCTGCGGCGTACCGACAGCCAGGGCTGCCTTGTTCCTTGCTCTGAGAGAAAGATTGTGCAAAAAGATTGCCAAGCATACCGGGAAACCTCAAAGACATACGAAGCCAGACAAAA
>CAUWNO010000269.1:0-1728 GCA_963559965.1 uncultured Lachnospiraceae bacterium
CACAATGCCTTTCATTGCGTAGAACATTTACAACTGTACTTCCTGTCCACTTTGTATTTCCTAATTTAGTTTTACGTCCTAAATCCATCAAAATTTCAGCAATTTCAGAAGTAGGAAAGCCACTCAGGAACAGATAATAACACAAGCGAACCGTATCTGCTTCCGACTCATTAATAACTAAATTCCCATCCTCGTCCTTATCATAACCTAAGAGTTTGGGTGTCAGAAATATTCCTCTTGAAAACCGTTGTTCAATAGAAATATTCATAATTTCACTTTTCGTATGTGATTCTTCCTGTGCTGCTGCCGATAACACTGCAAGCATCATTTCGCTCGTATTATCAAGGGTGTAAATATGCTCTGTTTCAAAAAATACGCCTACCTGCGGTTTCATATTTGCTAATTCACGAACTTTAGCAATACAATCCACAATATTTCTGGCAAATCGTGATACACTTTTGGTAACTATTAAATCTATTTTCCCTACTTTGCAATCCTCGATCATACGATTAAATTCATCCCTATGCTGTAAAGATGTGCCGGAAATTCCCTCATCCGCATATATCCCAACCAGTGTCCACCCTGCATGTTCCTTTATCATATCTTCATAATGATTTTTCTGCAGTTCATATGAAGATGTCTGATTGGCATCATCTGTAGACACACGGCAATAAGCACACACCCTTTTGGTGCCTGCATCTTCAAATAATTTTTCTTTCTGTTTCGCAGGAATGAACTCTAATTCGCTGCGATCCACGCCCTTATACCTTGCACGAATCTTTTCTTTCCGTTCTTCCTGGCTTGCAGCATGTTTTTCCTGTTCGTTCATATGCTGTCCCCCACTTCCATATGCCAGTACCAGATTTTACCTTTTTTATATGCTTTTATTTCAGCAATTTTCTTTGCTTCCTGTACCGTTCTTTTTGCAATACCATACTCTTTCATTTTTTCATAAATATAGGTACTTGCTAAATCTTCTACTGATAACAGTTTTTGCAGATATTCTACAGCAATATCTTTCTTTCCTGTGCTTTTCTCAACATTAAGCAACTCTTCCACATTTATCTGGCATTTTCCAATCCATCGAAACCCTTTTTTCTTATCCAGTTCAAACCCTATTGGTTCTCCTTCTGGTGCAAGGCTTGATTTTACCGGAAACATATACCGTTTCCAAGGTTCTTCTTTATCTCTGGATACCATAAGAATGCTTCTCGCTGCTGCCGCAATGTCAATACTGCCTAATCCTCTGTATAATTGGTTTCCACCACCACTTTTGTTCATGTGTCCAACTAATACTATTGCACAATTAGTTTCTGCTGCCACCTTGGATAACTTTGATAAGATTTCTCGCATTTTTACTGCATTTGTCATATTTCCATTGTGACCGATAAATGCCTGTATCGGATCAAGCACAACCATTTTCGCACTGATCTGTATAATAGCATTTCTTATACGTTCATCTTCCAGTGTCAATTCATCATTATCTTCCTTTATGAATGCAACCTTACTACAATCAGCCCCAGCCTGTTCCAGCCTTGGTTTTATCGTATCTCCTTTTCCATCTTCTGAACACTGATATATTACCATCTCTGGCTTTTTTATCTTCTGTCCATCTGGCAAATATCCGCCTTTTGTTAGTATCGCTGCAACATGAATAATCAGTGTTGACTTACCCTCTCCCGGATCTCCCTGCAACATTGTAATCTTCCCACAGGGAATATATGGGTA
>CAUWNO010000270.1:0-1708 GCA_963559965.1 uncultured Lachnospiraceae bacterium
TGTCTTCATGCCGCCCATATAATGCCAGCTCTTTCTGGCTGTATTCATCCCCAGAGCATTTATCCCTATCTGATAATCCATCTTCAGGCTGTGATATTGAACAAGATTGTTCTTTATGTATGTCCTGTCTTCCGAATATCCAGTATGATTAACGATCTGTCTTTCTGTTACTGTCCCCAGATTTGCATTCGTTTCCAGACACATATGACAAAATCTCGTTCCTACGCTGCTTTCTATAGAGCCTAATATCTTTTCCGTAATCTTCCGCTCTTTTTCTCCATAAAAAGCATAATAAAATTCTATCCTGTTTATCTTAAAAAAAATCCTGTCTGCACCGTTTATCTGATAAAAAGCAAGTCTCGGTACAGCTGCTCCGTCTTCAAAAAGCTTTTCCACAAAAGAAACTGCCTTCCACTCATCTTTGGGTAAAAAAGCGCCCAGCGTCTCTATCCATTGATTCACCGGCTGAACATCTTTTATATTCGCAGCGGCTGACAGGCGCCATCCTCTGATCTCTTTGGGAGTAAGCTCAAAGCTTTCCATCCATTTCCGATATTCCGCCTCTTCCAGACAGTCCGGCATTTTCTTTTTTCTCAGTTCCTTCGTCTTTACCATTACGGCAATATCAGAAATATCACCCAGAAAAACGTTTTCATCCTGCGGCTTTTTCCATTCTGTCAGAACAACTCCAGGCTTTATTCTTGCAAGAATCAGTATCTCCCTTTTCCACCTGTCCCGCACATTTCTTGCATAAACATCATATTTCTCCGGGTCCAGGAAAACATCTTTATACTGAGCAGACGCTGCTTCAACTATCATCTGGTTTGCATGATATGTCTCATAATAGCCTGCCACACGCCTGATAAATTCAGCAGGCTCTGTTATAATCACTGCAAACTTTCCCAGGGACGCCTGCTTTCGCGTAAGCTTTTTAAATCTGCGTCCTGAAAAAACAAGCGGGAGCATACTGAGTCCTTTTGCAGCAAAATCGGCATAATTTAAAATATACCCGTCCTGCCACGTTTCATGACCGCTCTTCCCCCGCATATCTTCCGGAATCCTATCGACAATCTGCTTTTCTTCTTCCTCTGAGAGCATGGACCGCATCAGAATATTCCCTGACATGATTTCTTTTGCTTCCTTTTCTCCAGCCAGAATCACTGGAATAAAATTGGCAGGGGAAACCGTGAGGCCTGTCCTTTTTTCCAATAAATAATTTCTTATCCTGTCTGCTGCGCGCATTTATCGTCCTCGGTTTTCGTAATTTTATAGATATTACTTTTTTCGTTCCTTACATATGCACTTTACAATAGTTCACAGTCACTCAAAATCTTTTCTATCGTCTCCCATGCAGAAAGGGAGGGGTTTTCTTTATAATATCTATAGCCCTTATACTGATGCAATATATAACCCTTCTCCTAATTCCCCTGCATAATATTTCTTGCACGTTTGATAGCATCAATTACATTCAAAAGATTCATTTTACTCAAACAGCGTTTAAAATTATCCATTTGTCAAAAACAGCTCATCCTGACTTAAACTGTTTTTCGCAATCTCGCTTATACTTTTTGTATTTTGCTCTGTCACATCAGAAAGGTAATCTCTAATTACTTTCATGTTTCCAAGGCTTCTCATTACTTCTCAGAACACCTTACCGACTACATCTGTTCAATATAGAATTCATCCTGACAACTTCTTCCCTCATTTT
>CAUWNO010000271.1:0-1642 GCA_963559965.1 uncultured Lachnospiraceae bacterium
GAAGGCAACACTCAATTATCTAAATTAGATGATTTTGCAATATCATAGGAGCTGTACCGTATAATTAAAAGTTCAACGCTCAGAATGTCAGTCATGCGTCCTGTCTTGACAGCTTCTTCTGCTTCGACACAGTCCGAGACTGCCTGGCGGAGCTGCTCTGTCGTAAAGCCGCGTGCCTGCGTCATCGCGCGCGCTGCGGCAAAGGGCGGTATCTTAAGACGCGAAGCGATACCTGTCTTGTCTATTCCTTTACCGGAAAGACTTTTGACAAGGAGAAGCTGATGAAACTGTCTTGCGATGAGAAAAAGAATTTTCATCGGAGGGATTTTAAGGGAAAGCAGGTCGTAATAAAGGTCGAGAGCCTGCCGCTGGTTCTTTTCGGAAATGGCGCGTACCATTTCAAAGATCTGGTCTGTCGTCTGTACCGTGCAGACAGAGCGCACATCGTCAGAAGTGACTGCGTTTCGTTCTGCTGTGTAGCTTAAGAGCTTTTCCAGCTCGGAGGATATATTTTCCATATCGCTTCCCGTATGCTGAAGAAAGAGGCGAAGCGTTTCCTCGGAAATATTTTTCCCTTCGCGTTTCAGAATCCCGAGAATCCATTTCATCAGGGTCCGTTCCTCCTGCGTCTGAAATTCTGTCGCGCGTCCGTATTTCTGAACTGCCTTGTAAAGGCGGTTCCGCTTGTCTACCTCTGTCTCCACAAAAAGCAGGCAGGAGGTGTCGGGCATAGAGGGAAGATAGTCGGCAAGCTCGTCGCATTTGTTTTTAAAAAAGCCGCTGTTTTCTACCAGAATCAGACGGCGCTCTGCAAAGAATGGAAGGGTGTCGGCAAGGCTGATTAGCTCGGCAGGATCGATTCCCTTTCCCTCAAAACGGCTCACGTTCATGGTATCTTCCGGATCTGCAAGAGCGCAGAGAAGGCGGTCTCTGTACTGTTTCCGCAGGTATGCCTCCTCGCCGAAGAGAAGATAGGAGTTTTTGAAGCTTCCGTTTTTTATGTCTTCTGCAAGCATTTTCATAAGTGTCACCTCTATCTGACAGGAATTGGTCTGAAAGGAATTTTTGAAAAAGAAAAGACATCCAACTGACGGGATTGGATGCCTTTTTTATATACCATATCTCAATTAAGCGATGCTGTTGACAGCCTTTGTCAGGCGGGAAATCTTCCGGGCTGTTGTATTCTTGTGATAAACACCCTTGGAAGTTGCCTTGCTCATAGTAGAGATTGCAGCCTTTAAGCAGGCTTTTGCAGTCTCAGCGTCCTTTGCAGCAACTGCGGCATCTACTTTCTTAATTGCAGTCTTAACCTCAGACTTGATTGCCTTATTTCTTGCGGTTCTGGTCTCAGCAACCTGAATTCTCTTCTTTGCAGACTTGATGTTAGCCAATCTGTACACCTCCAAATAATATTTCAGACATTTTTATGATCTTGGTTCCGTAAAAGCCGGACACGGACGTCTTTACAAAACACACTTATTTATTTTAGGACAGGAAAGCAGTTCTGTCAATACATAATTCCGAAAAAACGAGAAAAACTGTAACTATTCAACCATGCATCTCGGATTTGCGCAGCTAACGCTGCTTACCGCCGCATACGCGGCTAAATCCTCGATTTGGGCTAAGCGCCCTATGTCTGAGA
>CAUWNO010000272.1:0-1635 GCA_963559965.1 uncultured Lachnospiraceae bacterium
TTTGACATATTGAGATATAAGAAGGAGGAGAAATTTTATGATGATGACAGTAAAAACGATACTGTTTCTGGGAGCTGTTTTAATCGTATTTGCAGCGTTGGATATTTTTATGCTTATATCACTTTTAAAGCCGGGAGATGAACGCAGCCAGATTATTGTGTGGAAAGCCAGTGCATTTACGCTGCTTGCACTGATTGGAGCAAATATCCTGGACGTTATTGAGAACTTTGTCAGGGCGCAGCCTATGATACAGAATCCTTTGATTCAGCTTGAAACTGCCGCCATCATTTACTTTGGAGCACTCTTGTTTTACAGAAGAAAGCATGGTGGCTGAGGTGAAAAATATCATTAAAGAGAGGCGGAAAGAGCTGGGTTTATCTCAGGAAGAGCTGGCAAAAAAATGCGGAGTTACCCGGCAGACAGTCAATGCCATAGAAAATAATAAATATGATCCGACTCTGGCGCTGGCGTTCAGCCTTGCGAAAGAGCTGAATGTTACCGTCGACGAGCTTTTTCAGTGTTTATAAAGAGGGAGGGATTTTGTGATAACCATTTTTAATCGTAAATTATTGATCATTACTATGGATATGAAACGGCAGTCAGAGATTCGGAATAAATTACAGGGAGCGGGAATCGACTATACGTTGAAAACCAGAAACCTTCAGGGAGCGGAAGGGTTCGGAACCTCAGGTAGATCCAGATATGGAACGGCAGGGATTCGGCAGGAATTTTCTTATGAATACAGAGTATATGTTCATAAGAATCAATATGAAAAAGCGCTGAAAATAATTCAGCAGAAGGAAAGATAAATGGAAATCAGAAAGTATCGTCCGTCAGACTGCAGAGAACTGACGGAGCTGTCTTACCATACCGTTCACACAGTTAATGCAAAAGATTATACAGAAGAGCAGCTGAATGCATGGGCAGATGGTAAAGCTGACCTGGAAAAGTGGAATCAGTCTCTGCAAAAGCATTTTAGTATTGTTGCGGCTGAGAACGGAACGATTACAGGCTTCGGCGATATAGATGATACGGGGTATCTCGATCGGTTGTTTGTTCATGCAGATTATCAGGGAAAAGGGATTGCTATGGCTATTTGCAGTCAGTTAGAGAGAGCGGTTCCGGGAAAGATTACTGTACATGCTTCGGTCACGGCAAAAGGATTTTTTGAAAAAAGAGGATATCGGGTCATTAAGGAACAGCAGGCGGAGCGGCATGGGATTCTTCTTACGAATTATGTGATGGAAAAGAGACTGGAAGCGTAAAGAAAGGAGATATCTATGATTAGAAAAATGCAGAAAGAAGACATAAATAAGGTTGCCGATATCTGGCTGAAGACGAATCTGGAAGCGCATCGCTTTATACCGGCGCAGTATTGGGAGAGCCAGTTTGATATGGTGAAAGAAATGATTGCACAGGCAGAAGTCTATGTGTATGAGAACGAAGGAAAAATACAGGGATTTACAGGACTGGACGGAGAATATATTGCAGGAATCTTTGTTTCTTCTGAAATGCAGTCTCAGGGAGTGGGAAAACTTCTCTTAAATTTTATAAAAGACAGAAAAGCAAAACTGTGTCTGAATGTATATCAGAAGAACACAGGCGCAATACGTTTTTATCAAAGGGAAGGATTTA
>CAUWNO010000273.1:0-1604 GCA_963559965.1 uncultured Lachnospiraceae bacterium
ATATATAAAACCACAAACAAAAACAACCCCACACATCTACATTCCGCGATGTGTGGGGTCTCAAATTTTAAAGATTCAGTCGCTGCTGACTTATCAGCAAACGCCCTGTGCAAGCATAGCGTCCACTACCTTTTCAAAGCCTGCAATATTGGCTCCCATAACGTAATTCTTTGCAAAGCCGTAGCGCTCTGCCGCATCCGCCATGTTGTGGCAGATATTAATCATGATGCCCTGAAGCTTTGCGTCTACCTCTTCAAAGCTCCAGCTCAGACGCTCGCTGTTCTGAGACATCTCCAGAGCAGAGGTCGCCACGCCGCCTGCGTTGGCTGCCTTACCCGGTGCAAAGAGAACGCCGTGCTCCTGCAGGTACTCTGTCGCTTCCAGAGTCGTAGGCATATTTGCTCCCTCTGCCACAATCGTAACTCCGTTTTCTACGAGAGCCTTTGCGTCGTCAAGAAGAAGCTCGTTCTGCGTCGCGCAGGGAAGGGCAAGATCTACTTTCACAGACCATACGCCGCGTCCCTCATGATACTCAGAATTCGGACGGTACTTTTTGTACTCTGTCAGACGGGCGCGGTTTACTTCCTTAATCTCCTTAAGAGCCGCTACGTCGATGCCTTCCGGATCGTAAACCCAGCCGTTGGAATCGCTGCAGGTTACCACCTTAACGCCAAGCTGCTGCGCCTTTTCGATCGCATAGATAGCCACGTTTCCTGATCCTGATACAGCCGCTGTTTTTCCTTCGATATCTATACCGTTCAGCTTCAGAAGCTCCTTTGTCAGATAAAGAAGACCGTAACCTGTCGCCTGTGTTCTTGCAAGCGAACCGCCGTAGGAAAGACCTTTTCCTGTAAGGACGCCCTCGTAACGGCCTGTCAGTCTCTTGTACTGACCGTACAGATATCCAATCTCTCTTGCTCCCGTTCCGATATCTCCTGCCGGAACGTCTGTATTTTCGCCGATATATTTATAAAGCTCCGTCATAAAGCTCTGGCAGAACGCCATAACCTCACGATCAGATTTTCCCTTCGGGTCAAAATCAGAGCCGCCCTTTCCGCCGCCGATAGGCAGACCTGTCAGAGAGTTTTTAAAGATCTGCTCAAATCCCAGGAACTTGATAATTCCAAGATTTACGGACGGGTGAAGACGAAGTCCTCCCTTGTAGGGTCCGATAGCGCTGTTGAACTGTACGCGGTATCCGGTATTGACATGTACCTGTCCTTTATCATCTACCCACGGAACACGGAACTTAATCTGACGCTCCGGCTCTACCAGACGCTCCAGAAGAGCCTCCCTGCGGAATTTTTCTTCATTTGCCTCCACAACGGGACGCAGAGACTCCAGAACCTCTTTTACCGCCTGATGAAATTCCGGCTCGCTGGGGTTCTTTGCTACAACTGATTCAATGACCTCGTCAACGTAAGACATGCTCGATTTCCTCCTCTGATACTCTGTAAAAATCTTTTTGAAACAGAAAAAGCGTACAAAACAAGAGGGTGTCCGGCTTTCGCCCACCTCTTTTTTGACGCCTTTGTCATTGGTTATTATTGCATGCCGTCCCGGATTTTTCAAGTATTTTTTTAATTTTTTCAGTTCTTCAGGTA
>CAUWNO010000274.1:0-1540 GCA_963559965.1 uncultured Lachnospiraceae bacterium
TCCTCTTTTTATACTTCCGACAATTATCACAATTATCGCTTTTTATTTGTTTCTTTTATTTGTTTCTCTGAAGAAACTCCGGAATCTTAATCTCTGTCTCTGGAATCTTGCTTTCCGGACGCTTCGGCATATTCAGACCCGGAAGCGGCTTAAAGACCGGCGTCTCCGTCTGAGAAGAAGCTGTCTGCGCATGACCGGCGTCGAAGGACGGCTTGGATACTGCGCTGCTCATCTTCGCAAAACTGCTGTTCTTCGGCAGTACCTTCGTAGTGCTCTTCTCATCAAGTCCCGTCGCAATCACGGTAATCGTTGCTTCGTCGGTGTATGTATCGTCATACATCGCACCAAAGATGATATTTGCCTCATCTCCTGCCAGATCCTGCACATAGCTTGCTGCATCGTTTGCATCCATAAGGGAGATATCTCCGGAAATATTGATAATAACATGGGACGCTCCCACAATCGTAGTCTCCAGAAGCGGGCTGGCAACCGCCTGCTTTACAGCGTCAAGCGCCTTGTCGTCGCCCTTTCCTGAACCGATTCCGATATGCGCGATGCCCTTATCCGTCATAACTGTCTGTACGTCTGCAAAGTCCAGATTAATCAGAGCCGGGAGATTGATCAGATCGGTAATTCCCTGTACTGCCTGCTGCAGCACCTCGTCCGCCTTCTTCAGGGCATCGGGCATCGTCGTACGCCTGTCCACAATCTCCAAAAGCTTATCGTTGGGGATCACAATCAGAGTATCCACGCTTTCCTTAAGCTTCTGAATACCTGACAGCGCGTTATTCATCCGCGCCTTTGCTTCAAATTTAAAAGGCTTTGTCACAACGCCTACCGTAAGGATACCCATATCCTTCGCCAGCTTTGCAACGACGGGCGCTCCTCCCGTTCCTGTGCCGCCTCCCATACCGCAGGTGACAAATACCATATCTGCTCCCTGGATGGCTTCCTTGATCTCCTCGATACTCTCCTCAGCCGCTTTCTCTCCAATCTCCGGCTTTGCTCCTGCGCCCAGACCCTTTGTCAGCTTCTCGCCAATCTGAATCGCGCGCTCCGCCTTGCACAGCTGCAGAGCCTGTCTGTCGGTATTGATCCCTATAAACTCCACTCCGCCTATCTGTTCATCTATCATCCGGTTCACGGCATTGTTCCCGGCGCCGCCGACTCCAATCACAATAATTCTGGCTGCGGCCTCCGTATCATTCATCATAATCTCAAGCAAGATCTTGCCCTCCTATTCCTTACATCCGATTCTCTTCTCTTTTATCTTAAGGCTAAGAAATCCCAATTTTTCTCATACCATATATGATAACTTTTTTTCCCTGATTGATCAAGCCATATTTATAAGTTTTCCAAAAAAATTGTTTTCTATTCTTCTGCCTCCGAAGGCTCTGCGCTGTCCTGTTCAAAACTTATAAATTTTGAAGCTTCCGTATAATTCTCCATATGAAAGACGCCCGATCTGCCTTCCAGATCCGGATACAGCTCATGAAGGCGTCCGATTTTTTCTTCCAGAGCCCCTCCTGTCCCCAGCGCC
>CAUWNO010000275.1:0-1527 GCA_963559965.1 uncultured Lachnospiraceae bacterium
TATACGACGAATCTTCATCCGGAATACAGGCTCTGGGAAACGGATATTCCGGCAACGGAATTCCGGAGGCTTCCGGTGGAGAAGCTGATGCTGGAGGAAGGAGAAGAAATCCGGACATTCCAGTACCGGTTCGGAACGGTGGAAAAGGGCTTTCAGGAGGAGAAGGCTCCTGCATACTTTGTAAAGGCGAAAGAGAAGCTTGATAAGGAAGGAATCATAGAGAACCGGATAGTCCTGACAGGAGACAAGCTTGGAAACAGCTATGAGACAGAGGACAGGACATATACGAAGCTTATCCAATACGGCGTAATTACCCTCAGGGAGCCTTCAGGACCGAAATACCCTTCCTGGCGCATTATTTACGAGCGCTACGGTCTTGATAAAGATGGAAAGCTGATACGTCTCGCAAAAGTTCAGACGTCAGACAGAACGGTTATCGCCGGAACGGTTACTGCCGCAGCGGCTGCTCTTGGAGTGACTTTTATTCTTTGGAGGAAGAGAAAGCATAAGAGTGAATAAGAAAAAAAATAAAGAATTTTCAAAGATGTTGTGTGAGGCTTTGGAATTTGAAGCAGAACGACTCATCCAGTCATCGATTCATGTGCAGCTTCCAGAAAAAGAAAATACAGCTTGGTCATATTTTTTATATGACCAAGATGAAAGCAGATTTACAGAAGGAAAAGAATAATGGCAGCACATATTGGAATTAAGATTGCAGTAGAAATTGCAAGAAACCCGGAAGGAGCTAAAAAAATTATTAAGACAGTAGTTATTGTTCTTGTGATTTTACTGGCACTTCCAGCGATTACTATGATGGGAATCCGGGCATTATTGGGCGAGGGAATAATAACCAACGAATTTAAGATTGAAGAGTCTGAGCTATATCAGGCAGTATATCCTGTCTATGAGGATTATGTGATAAAACAGACGGAGTCCATGAAAGAGCAGGCAGAAAAAATTGTAGAAGAAAACACGATTACCGAAACATGGGAAGAAACTGTTACAGATCCGGAAACAGGAGAAATTACGGTAACAACAAAAAGCCGTGAAGTTTGTACTGTGGATGTGTATGTCATTTGCAATCACATGGACTTTTCATATCTTTTATCATATCTTTCAATAAAAAATGAAGATGTGGTAAATAGCAAAAAATATCAATTAAATACAGAAGAAGTAACGGATTTCCTTGCACGGATTCAAGAAGTAAAAATACAGCATTTGGGGAGTAATTATTTTATCTACAATCAATATATGACATTAGAGGAAATAGCCCAGATTACATGCGGCACTGATGAAACCGACAAAGAATACTTTAATGTTTTATATCAGAATTATAAAAATTTTTTGGAAGATGTTATTGAAAGTGAAAATTATCATTTTGGAGGAGCCGATGAAGCATATAAAGAAGATATCCAGATGAGTGAAAATGAAATGAATATTCCTCAAATGTATCAGCACACAGGAGCATGGTCAAATCATCCCTATGGAAATGGGACTATAAAGAGCAGTGGATGTGCCCTTGTCTGT